>JAJFJX010000406.1 GCA_021773655.1 Panacagrimonas sp. | reverse complement strand
ATCCGCCTATGGTGGCGCTCGCCGCTAAGACACCGCGTTTGCTGTTGACCTTTTCGGCCACCCAATTCTTGTGCCGGATCAAGCAGCGCTCGTGATGATGTTGGCAATACGATGAGCCGGCCCGAACGGGCTCAAGGCACTTGCATGACTCGTGAACCGTGGGCTCGCCCTCGATAAACTGGCACCATTTAGTGAGGGAGTACGGACGATGGCGCGGAACCGAGGGCGGCGAAACTTGTTCCGCCATGACGGTTTGTGGTTGTTGCCGTTTCCGGGTTTTTGGGGCTTGGCTCTTTGGACGCATATCCGGCGGCGAGTTTACGCCCTTCACCCCATTCCTATAGCACCACCCGGAAATGACGTTGCGTGTTACCTGGCCGCCGAGCCGGACCGCCAGAGCTTGGAAGCTATCGGTTGCAGCCAACATCGCCTCACCATGCTCAACACATGCCGGCGGCCAGAAGAATTTCAGCGGGCTGCTCCACGGCTTCGAGGCGGCCTTAACGACAGGGATGTCGTGTCTCTGCCGATAGCCGATGATGCCATTCAACGTGGCGCCAGGTATTTTCTCGGACATCTCACGGTCGGTTCCGCTCCCGCATACCGACCGCATGGCAAAAAAATGTTCAGGGTTCTTCGGTGTCCAGCTCAGATCTACCTGCGTCATGACTACTTGTCCCCTCGATACTTGCGGTTGTTCTGGTCGTTAAATCTCCTGTGACCAGATCGTCGATCGTTACGCCGTAGTGCTGAGCAATCTTTGCAACGAGCGCTACCGACGGGTTGCTCCCTTTCTTTTCGATGTCGTAGATGGTCCGATAATCAGCGCCGACGGCGTTGGCGAGAGATTGAACGCTCTCCTTTGGCACACGCAATCGACGCGCCCGGATGTTCGCTGCCAAGTGTTCAGGTGCCTTCAACCTGGCCACGGTCGGTGGGCCTCCTTTGCTCGTATCTGCACACGGCCGCCTAAAGCTCCTCGACCAACAGGCCGATCTTTTCTCCGGGCTGGATCGGGAACGACGGCATCGTCCGCTGGACCCCGACACAGCGAAATTGCTCTCCGTCTATCGTGACGATCTCGCCTACAAGTCCGGGCTCGTCGCGGGGTCGCTCCCGATCGCAGTCAACCGACGCAGCCCAACCGCGGGCGCGGACCCGGAACCAGTCGTAGGCGACAAACTTCGCTACCGACGCTCCTCGCACTGGCTTAATGGAAACCAGATTCCAGCCACGCGGCTTCAGGTATTCCAACATCATGCGTGAGGCTTCCGTAGCGATTCGCCGCGAAAAGAGCCTCTTCGGGAACGAGTTTGGCGCCTTTGGCGAGCCTTCGTGGAACGCCCGATCAAGGGCCTCCGTAAGCGCCTCAATGGCGGTGACCCGATCATCTGAATAGATGATTATGTCGCCGCATTGTGGGCACTTGCTGGCGCGTTCTTTGAGCGGCTCGTAACCGCAGCTCGGGCAGTCAATGCCGTCGAAAAAAGATTCGTGGTACGTCAGCACCGCGCGCTCACCATCGCTCATCCTTCTACTCCTTCGCCTCCAACTTCACGACGCCATATCCGCGTGCTTCGAAAAAGGCACGCAGTGCCGCGCCGTTCGGCATGTCAGCGGCTGCGCCCACATGCCAGTCAAGCCAGTGGCTCACCCACAACTTGCAAACCTCGTCCAGTGCCTCCGTGGCGGTGGGGCGGTCGCTCCCCCTGCGGGATGCGAGTTCGGTCGCATAGCAGCCCAGGGCGTCCATAATCTCCCCACAGCCGGGCACGTACTTATCCCAGTTGTCCAGCGCCCTCACGTGCCTGCGAAGCGATGTCGCGGTGTGCTTCATCACTACTCCTGCGTTATCTTGAACACGGTGCCGGGCGGAGCGAGTTCGACCTGCTCGGCGCCCGAAAACACATAGTCATTGAGCGACCCGTTCTCGCTGAGGCAAAAAATGCCACCGTAGTGGCTGCTCGACGTTGCCAAGTACCACCGGTCATTCGCGCGGAATATGCTTCCAGCCCGCAATTGACCGGCGGTCACTTCGCGCAAATCGCCTTCTGGCACCTCCACCTCAATCATCGCGCGTGCCTTTATTGCTCGCTAAACCGCTTCGTGCTCGGTCTCGGGCTTCCGTAAGGGGTATGGTGGACGATCCATCCGGCATAACAGCCACAACGGCGGGACTTGGTGCACGCCAACCCCGACCGCCGTCTATCTCGGCCAAACGAGATTCGGTCTTGGCGATTCGCTGCAGGAGCAACTGATGGCGCCGTTGCAGGCTTTCAATTTCCTCGACAGCAAACACCCCAACCCGTGTTCGCTCTCGGTCGATCGCATCGCACCGCTTGTCTATCCGCTCCACCTCAGCGGCGACGGCCTCGGCTAGCTGGGCCAGCGTAAGGACTGTAGATATGACCTCGGGCGACATCTGGCCGTGGTCTACATGGGCACGCACGTCCTTCGCCAACTCCCGCAGCTTCGATTGCTCGACCTTTTTGCCGGCGTCGGGAATATGGTCGGCGTCTGGGCCTCGTTTTGGGCGAGGTCCAGGATTGTGCGTCGTGTCAGTCATCGTCATCCTCAAGCTCACTGAAATCAAACGGCGGCGGATCCACTGTGACAAACCGAACGATCCGGTACTCGCCGTCTCCGCGCGCCTTCGAAACAACCCATCGCCAAAGCCGCCAAACGTCTGACCGCCACAGCATCCGTATGCGCGGCCAGGGGGTCATGAACGACCTGCCGTCATGAGCCGGTGAACGGCTAGCTGTTTGGCGTCTATGTCCCATTGCCAGGGGACCGATGTCATCCGACACGGCAGACCGAATGCGCGCTGAACTTGGCGCTCCAACTCACACCGCGCTTCCCGCAATTCAGACAGGACCGGATTAACCGGTAGCGCCTCGATCACCTCACCCGTCATGTCTCTGGCTCCTTCGCTGGCTCGATGCTGACGCCCTCAGCGTATGTTTTGCCGTACCTGCACTGGATGATGTAGCCAAGTTCGTAGACCTCAACTTCTGCCTGCGCCCATGTCGGCTGCGCCTTGCTGACCTGCTCCCCGTCTTTGAACACGGCCCAGCTACCCATCAGCCTTGCCCCCTATCTCCGCCGCCTTCGGCTTCCAGAGCCGGCCAGCGACATACGTGCCAGCCATCTTCCTTCCACCGATGACGACGCTCGCCAGATGCCCACACCTCGAAGACTGCGCCTTGGCTACATCGCGCGCGACGCCGACGTTTTGGTACGGCCCCATCTGAATAGTGCAGCCGTTTTTCACGGTGTGGTGGACCATGATCCGCTCACCCATCGGCGCTCTCCTGTTCCGGCTGGGCTGCGGGTCGTTCAACTCCAATGGATCGATACTCCACGCGCCCACACCCAGCGGCAGCGACGCCACGCCTCATCCCGTCGGTAATTCCGAGGTCCGTGTACACGACGGTGCAGTCGGCTACTCGCCGCCACGCCAGCCCCGCGCTGATGCCCAAGTCACGTTCGGAACCCACCTCATCACGTAATATGCCCGGCTGGGTATAGAGCAGGTGGCTCGCCAACGGCGCCTCACCCCGATCCAGCGAATCGCGCACGCATCGGCGGGCGTATCCAACGTTGGCTTCGATATCGCCCGCGTATGGGCTCTCGATGATAACCAGCCGCATTTCACCCATCAGCCTTGCCCCCGATCTCCGCCGCCATTAGCCGAAACAGCCGCCACTCGTCGGCGAGCGTGTTGTTCGTCCTCGTCCAACGCTTGCCGTCTATGATATCCAGCGCCTCGCCAACCGCGATTCCCGCTCGACTATTCAGCGTGGCCAGCGACTGGCTGTGATTGTGCTGGGCGGCCCGCTCGTTGAGCAGAGACATGGGTATCGCTTTCAGGATCGTCCCGTTCTGGATCTGCATCAGCTCGTCAGCCATCCCCTATCTCCGCCTCGACAATGCCGCGCCAAACGGCGGCGATCTCACCTTGGGTTGCCTCATCGATCTCGTCCCACTGCTGGCTAAGGCCGCGCCGGTCGGTAAGGTCCGCGATGATCGCAGCGACAATCCGGTCGGCCTTAGCCACCGGCAATCTCCGCCAGCGTTTTGTCTATGATCGAGGTGTCGAGGCCCAAGCGTTCAGCTGCGGCACCTAACCGCCTCGCAAGCGTCAGGACGTGGTATCGAGTTTCGATGTCGTCGTAAGGGCCCTTAGCCTTGTGGGCGTCCCAATCTGCCCGCAGCAGTTCCGGAACCACGGCGTCGAAGGCTTCCTGCTGGGGGTGCGTCATGAAGTGCCAGCCGTTCCGTGCCATTTGTTGGTGAACTTGCGAGCGAAATCTGCATTCGCTTCCCAGCTAGGAGCGCCAGGGGCGGGCTCAATCGGCGCGCGCAGTTCTTCGGCATACACAGCCGAGACGGTTGGTACATCGATCATAGAACCAGCACTCAGGCCCTTGAACGCGAACGGTGTCTTGCATTCCGCACAACGGATCTGGATATCGGCGGAATAGCCGGTGACGGCACCGCCCTCTTTTTCGCTCAGACGATTGACATCCACCTTGGTCTCAAATTGGTTGTGCTCGCATTTCTGACCGTCATCGACCATCGGCGCTCTCCTGTTCCTCTGTGGGGCGGGTCTGCAGATACTTGCGCAGCTTCGGCCGTTTCTCTGTCGTAGCGACTCTGATGTCGTGATCGACCAAAATGCCTTCCAACACCAGCAGGTCGACCACCGCACGAAGGTCACCCAGCTCGCCGGCAAGCCGTTCTGCATTGGTGAGCACCTGGCCCGGCTGCACCTCGGCCATGCCAAACCGCAAAGCCTTCGTTGCCCGCTGCTGGACCTCGGCACATTCCTCGATCAAGCACGCCAGCAATTCCCGTTGTCGACGGGTCGGCTCTGGCTCCGGTGAAATGAACCGTTCACCCATCCCCAATCTCCCGTAGCACCTTGTCTATGATCGAGGTGTCGAGGCCGGCATCGCCACCGGTAAATCGAAGATCGCGAGCGAAGTGGAAAAACTTACGGCAACCGACGCATTCCTCGGCGTTCAAATCACCCCCGCATTGCCAGCAACCAGGCAAAAACCGCCGCCCCTCCGACCGTAAACGAGCGGCCGCCCGCAGCAGTTCCGGCACCAGGGCGTCGAACGCTTCCTGCTGGGGGTGCTTGGCGTCAGTCACGGCCTCGCTACACCACGCAGCGTGGCGCGAATATAAGCCGCTGCATTCCAAGCATTGGCTGCCCATCGTCGGCGCATCACCCATCGGCGCTCTCCTGTTTCGGCTCGGCCGTTTGCTCTGCGGTGTCTGCTGGCTCTGTGACCTGACGCTCACAAACGCGGCAAACGCCCCTCGGTGGTTGCATCGCCCCACAACACTCAACAAACCCAAGGTTGGCCACAAATTCTCTGAAAAAGTCAGCACTGCGCCGCGCCTCCTCCTTTGACGGTGGAGCGTTTTTATCTGGCATCCGCGCTCCTGTCTTCGGTGGGCGGGGCGGGCTGGTATCGCCAATGCGACGGCACGTATACGAGGATGGCTTTGCTCGTCTTCTTCACCGTCTCGATAGGCTGCCACCCGTCCCGCTCACCCATCGCTCACCGTCCTCTCGATCACACCCCAATAGCCCAAAGCGCATATGCGATGGCCAGACCAACAATCGCCAACAGCACACCGCCGAAAATCAACAGGCCGCTCATCCTGCGACCCCACGCGACGCCGCTTTGCCCTTCTCCGTCGGTTCGATGTAATCGCCGTCGCTACAACCGCGCACCACCACAAGGCCCGCCGCACACAACCTCCGCACCGTCTTGTCAGGAATGCTCACGTCCTCGTCGGCAGCCATCACTTCTTTCAGCAAACTCGCGTCAGTCACACCCATCGTTCACCGTCCTTCCCTCGCCGGGCAACTTAAATTTCAGACCGTCGCCAATCACCGCGTCACCGCGCTCCAGCAACCCTTGAAGCACCTTATCCAGGTCATCAGTGCTGCCCCACATCAACGCCACCACCTGGGCAATACCGACCGCTGACATCGGCCCATCGCTTAGCATCCCAAGCACGTGGTTTGGCGTCACGCCCTCCTGCCGCTGCGCCGTCATGAGGCGGCACCAGGTGCGGTGGCTCTCTGTTGTTCCCCATGTGCGGCTAGGGCGATTAGCCACGCCTCTTCTGGCGTATGCCCGTCCGAATAGAGTTTCAGCCAGTGACTTGGGAAGACCGAGAATTCACCGTCCTCGTAACCGTATTCTCCCTGGATCACGCCCTCGTCCAGATCCCGTAACCACATTTCATATCGACAGCCGTCATCGCTCCCGCTGGCACAACATGGGTCTGAACACCGCATCTCCGGAATGGCAGCACATTGTCGCTCATCCATCGTCCTCACGTCCTCTGCTGTCTCAACCCCGTGCGACCGCCACCAAATCATCAATCGTCTGCACGAGTGTCCGAACATCGCTCGGCACCATAAGGCGGCT
>JAJFJX010000405.1 GCA_021773655.1 Panacagrimonas sp. | reverse complement strand
CGGCCCCGGTTGCGGTGCACGTCATCAGCAGCAGCAGGCCCGCATTGAGGGTCTTGTCAAAGGTGTTCTTCACGATTGTTCTCCTGAAGTAGTCGTGCTGTGGTCGTGGCGGCACTCAGGCGTCGCCGAGGAAATCACGCTTGCCCAGGTCCACGCCGTTGTGGCGCAGGATGTTGTAGGCCGTAGCGCAGTGGAAATAGACGTTGGGCAGGACGAAGGTCTGCACGTAGACCTCCCCGGTGAAATGGATCTCGCCGAACGGCGTCTTGACGGTCACCGGCAACTCCTCCTTGCCGTCGATCTGCTCCGTCGGCACCGATTGCAGCAGTTCCAGCGTCTGGTCGATCCGCGCCTGCAACTCGACCAGATCGCGCCCGCCGTCGTCGCGCCGTTCGGGCGAGGTCCCGGACAGGCGCGCGACGCAGCCCTTGGCCATGTCGCAGGCAATCTGCACCTGGCGGCTCAGGGCGAACATGTCCGGAAACAGCCGCGCGGCGGCCAGCACTGCAGGATCGATCCCGCGCGCCTGGCAGTGCGCATCGGCCTTGACCAGCACGCCGCGAAGATTGCGCAGGGCACGCTGCAGGACCGGAACGGATTGCTGATACAGGCTCAGGGACATGGCCGACTCCAGAAAGAACACGGGAAACCGAATTCTACGCCGCAGCCGTGGAGGCCGATGATCGAACGCGGCCACACTGCCGGTGCTTCATTCCGCCCCCGGATCGCGGCGTCGCAGGCGCTTGACCGAACCGCGGCGGGTCTTGTCGTCCACCCTGCGGCGCTTGGCCGACTTCGGCACGCGCGTGGCCTTGCGCGGCCGCGGCGGGTTCTGCGCCGCCTCGATCAGGCTGGCCAGGCGCGCCAGTGCCGCGAGGCGGTTCTGCTCCTGGCTGCGGTGCTGCTGGGCCTTGATCACCACCACGCCATCCCGGCTCAGGCGCTGGTCGCGTCCGGCGAGCAGGCGGTCCCTGACCGGCTCAGGCAGGTCGCTGGCGGCGACATCGAAGCGCAGGTGGATGGCGCTGGCGGTGGTGTTGACATGCTGGCCTCCGGCGCCCTGCGCTCGCATCGCGTGCCACGCCACGCATGATCGCGGCAAGGACAGGTTCGCGTTGAGCCACAGGCGTTCGACCTCGGGCGCCGGCGGCGGCAAGTGGCGCGCATCACCGGGGAGGGGGCCGTCGACGTCGTTCATGCGCTGCGCGTGATCTGCTGCAACGCCTGCAGGAAACCGTCCACCTGGTCCGCGGTGTTGCTGCGCCCGAAGCTGACCCGGATCGCGCCCTTGGCGGTGTCCCGATCATGTCCCATCGCCAGCAGCACGTGGCTGGGCTCACCGCTGCCGGAGGCGCAGGCCGAGCCGGAGGACACCGCAAAACCCTTGCGATCCAGCGCCATCAGCAGGGCCTCGCCGTCCCATCCGCGCACCGCGAACTGCAGCGTGTTGGGCAGTCGCCGGGGCGCACCGCCGCCAAAGACCAGCACATCTCCACGCGCCTGTAGACCGGACTGCAGGCGTTCGCGCAGCGCTTGCGCGTGTCGGGCGCGGGCATCGAGTTCGGCCATCGCAAGCTCGGCCGCGGCGCCGAAGCCGACGATGGCCGCAACGTTCTCGGTGCCGCCGCGCAGCCCGCGTTCCTGCGCGCCGCCGTGTTGAAGTGCGCTCAGATCGACGTGGCCACGCACCACCAGCGCGGCAGCACCCTTGGGACCGTAGATCTTGTGGCTCGACAGGCTCAGCAGATCACAGTCCAGCGCGGCGATATCGACCCCGATCTTGCCCGCGGCCTGCACCGCATCGACGTGCAGCAGGGCGCCGTGCCGGTGAACCTGCAGCGCCAGCGGCGCGATGTCCTGGATCACGCCGGTTTCATTGTTGGCGCGCATGATCGACACCAGCGTCACCGGCGCAAGGCTCAGCTGGGTGACCAATGCAGCGGCGTCGATCAGGCCATCGGCATCGACCGCCACCGGCGCGACCCGCACGCCGCGGCCGGCCAGCGACTCGGCAGCCTCCATCACCGCCGGATGATCGGTGGCGCCGTAGAGCACGCTCGCGCCCGCTGCGCTCGCGGGGCCGTCCGCGATGCCCTTGAGTGCGAGATTGTTGGACTCGGTGCCGCCCGAGGTCCAGATGATCTCCCGCGCCTCGCAGCCCACCAGTTGCGCCACCTGCAGACGCGCCTGCTCCACCGCGTCACGTGCGATGCGGCCGTAGCGGTGCAGGCTGGAGGCATTGGCCGCCGGCCCAGACAGATAGGGCTGCATCGACTCGAACACCCGCGGGTCGAGGTGGGTGGTGGCGTTGTGGTCGAGATAGACCGGCATCGTCAGACCCGCCCCGGGCGGCACAAGCGCATCGGTCCGCAAGAAGATCGCAGGGACACCACGCTAGGCACCTTGCTCGGGATCCTCGCGGCAGAACTCGGGCAGCTCGACCCGGGACAATTCCATCTCCGGCAGGCGCGCGTCGATCCGGTGCAGCGCCTTGCACAACTGCACCAGTCGCTCGTCGAGGCGGTCGATGTGCTCGGCCATGTTGGCAAAGGCGTTGGCGACCGGGTCGCTAAGGCCTTCATCGGTGATGCCATAGGCGTGGAACATGTCGCTGCGTTTCTTGTGGTCGGCGCCGATGATGCGGGCCGGAATGCCGACCGCGGTGGCGCCCTCGGGCACTGCCTTGGTGACCACCGCATTGCTGCCGATGTTGGCGTTGTCGCCGACCGTGAACGGCCCCAGCACCTTGGCCCCGGCGCCGACCACCACGTTTCGACCCAGCGTGGGATGGCGCTTGGTGCCGCGGGTCAGGCTGGTGCCGCCCAGGGTCACGCCCTGGTAGACAGTGCAGTCGTCGCCGATCTCGGCCGTCTCGCCGATGACCACGCCCAGGCCATGGTCGATGAACACCCTGCGACCCAACCGAGCACCGGGGTGGATCTCGATGCCGGTGATCCAGCGAGCGACGTGAGAGTTGAAGCGCGCCAGCCAGTGCAGGCCATGGACCCACAGCCAGTGACTGACCCGGTGGCCCCACACGGCGTGCAGACCGGGATAGCAGGTCAGCACTTCCCAAACGCTGCGCGCCGCAGGATCACGCGTGAATACGCTGCGAATGTCTTCGCGAATGCGGGCCAACATTGCAGATACCGATGAGTACAGGCATCGATTGTAACGCCGGCGCCCGTCGGCTCGTGGCGGCCGCCCGCCTGACACGGCCCCTTCCGGCCGTTTAGAGAATCGCTGCGCACGCCGCTGCACGGGGATCATCGGCGGCTTCGGCCGTCCGCCCGGAACGCGGGTGTCTGACCGTGCTCGACGCCCTGCCCGTCCACCACAGCCCGACGATGGCCAGGGGCGTGCGGATATCGGCAGTCGCTGCTCGGGTTGCCGGCCATTCACGCCCGCAGGCTGCGCCGGCGTGTCGGTTCACCCGCCGTGCCGGGTACAAGCGCGCCTGGTGGCCGCGCCGGGCGGCGCCGAACGACCGCCTCACGCGCCCGGGGTCCGGCGCCGGGCGCCGCCGTCACCGGGGATGGGGACGGCGTCGGTGGTCGGGTCCGGGTCCGGGTCCGGGTCCGGGTCCATTGAGGCACCAGAGCGTGCTGCGGGCAGGGCCGGCGTCGCGGCACCCGGCACTGCAGCATTGCCACCCCGCAGGTGCAGGCGCATGCCGCCACCGAGCCCGCGATTGACGGCCTGGATCGAGCCGTACACCGCCCCTGCGATCAGATCATGGGTGTGGCGTACCACGCGCGTGGTGTCGCGCGTGACTGGAATGGCCTCGAGAATCCCGAAAGGAATGGCAGCGATGCCGCGATGGATCAGGCGCACCGCCTCGGTGCCGCTGCCCAGGGCGGTCTCGGCAATCCGCCCGGCCTGCTCCAGTTGCTGCTGGGCACGCTGCAGGCGCGCAGCCTCGACGATCTCGATCCGTGCGCGCAGGCTGTCGCCGCGCAGCGCCGGGAGCTGACGCTGCAGGCGCCACAGCGCCGCGCCCAAGGCGAGCAGAACCGTGGTCAGGCCCAGTGCCAGCATCAATGCGATCACGCCCTCAGCCATGCGAGACCACCCGGACTTCGGCGCGGGCGCCGTGACGTTCGAGTTCGGAGCGGGCGATACGGGCCGCCTCGTGGGCGACGATTCCGCGCAGCAACGTCGGCGTCAGGCGCCCCAGCGCGCCAGCCGCCCAGTGCTTGTTCAGCGCCAGTTCCACCGGGTTGAGAATGCGGATGGACAACACCGGGGTGGCATCGCGTGCCATCTGCAGCATCTGCGCCGACGTCGCACCCGGATCGCAGGGCAGCGCCGCGCGCAGGCTGGCGATGGTGCTGCGCAGCCGCCACCAGCCGGCGCACAGCAGCAACGACAGCAGCAGATTGGCCGTCAGCAGCAGGACCGTGAGCGTGTTCATGAGGCGTCGGTCTCGGGATCAGTCTCGGCGTCGGCTCCGGCGTCGGCTCCGGGGTCGGCTCCGGGGTCGGCTCCGGCGTCGGTTCCGGTGGATGGCCGGGGTCCGCGGCGCTTGGGGGCCTCGACGGTGCTCAGCAGTCCGCGCAGCAGATTGAGTTCGTTGCGGTCCGGCCGCGCGCGGTTGAACAACTGGCGCAGACGGCGCATCAGCAGGCGTGGATTGGCGGGGTCCAGAAAGCCGGTCTGCAGCGCCACCCGTTCCAGGTGCTGGTAGAACCGTTCGATCTGCTCATGGGTGGCGGGGGCGTACCAGGGGTGGTCCTTCTTGAGCGAAAACTGCGGCGGCGACACCGCCGCCTTGCGCAGCTCCCAGGCGTAGAGCTGCACCGCCGCGGCCAGATTCAGTGAGCCGTACTCAGGGTTGGTCGGCACCAGGGTCTGCGCCTGGCAGCGCTCGATCTCGTCGTTGGACAGCCCGGTGCGCTCGGCGCCGAACACCAGCGCCACGTCGCCGGCCTCGGAAGCCGCCAGCAACTGTTCTGCCGCCAACGCTGGCGACAGCGGCTCATCGCCCAGATGGCGTGGCCGCGCCGAACTGGCCACTGCCCAGGTGCAGCCGAGCAGGGCCTGCTCCAGGTCGTCGACCACCTGCGCGGCCTCCAGCACACGCTCGGCCCCCACCGCGCGGCGCGTGGCCTCGTGATCGGGAAACTGGCGCGGCCGCACCAGCACCAGCCGTTCCAGGCCCATGGTCAGCATGGCGCGGGCGGCGGCGCCGATGTTGCCGGGATGCTGGGGCTGCACCAGCACGATGCGGATGGCGGACAGGCTCGGTGCGGCCATGCTCGAATGGAGGTCTGATGGATGGATGCAGGACGCCTGCGCCTGCAACGACGCGTCATTGTCCCGCAGATTTTCGTCTTGGCACCGGGGTGCGTGCCTTAAACTAGCGCGATGCACCCCCTGATCAATATTGCCGTCTCGGCCGCGCGCAGCGCGGGCAACTTCATCATGCGCCACGCCGATCGGGTCGGGCAGCTCCAGATCGAGCGCAAGGGACGCAACGACTTCGTTACCCAGGTCGACCGCGGCGCCGAGCGCGAGATCATCAATATCATTCACAAGGCCTATCCGCAGCACGCCATTCTCGGCGAGGAAGGCGGCAAGATCGGGGACAACGAGGTGGTGTGGATCGTCGATCCGCTGGACGGCACCACCAACTTCCTGCACGGCTTTCCCCACTACGCGGTCTCCATCGGCATCCAGGTCCGCGGCCGACTGGAACATGGCGTCATCTACGCGCCCTGCACCCAGGACCTTTACATCGCCAGCCGCGGTTCCGGCGCGACTCTGAACAACCGCAAGATCCGCGTCAGTGGCGCCAAGGACATGGACCAGGCGCTGATCGGCACCGGCGTTCCGATCCGCGCGGGCAACCTGGACGCCTACCTCCCGATGCTGCGCAATGTGGTCGCCAACACCGCCGGCGTGCGCCGCGCCGGATCGGCGGCGCTGGACCTGGCCTATGTCGCGGCCGGGCGTCTGGATGCGTTCTGGGAACTCAACCTCAAGCCCTGGGACATCGCCGCCGGCATGGTGCTGGTGCAGGAAGCCGGCGGGCTGACCTCCGAGATCTACGGCCGGCCGGATGCACTGGAAACGGGCAATATCCTGGTCGGCACGCCCAAGCTGCACCCGATCTTCGTCGACCTGCTGCGCCAGGCCTCCGAGGGCTTTACCGCGACGTCCACGACGGACGACTGATCGCGGGCGACATGGAACTCAGCAATCAACTGATCTTCCTTGCAGGCGCGCTGTTCCTCACCAGCATTCTGGCCACCGTCATCACGCCGCGGCTGGGCGTGCCGCTGCTGCTGATCTTCCTGATCGTCGGCATGCTGGCCGGCGAGGACGGCCCCGGCGGCATTCCGTTCGAAGACTACGGACTGGCCAGCCTGGCCGGCACCGCGGCGCTGGCGGTGGTGCTGTTCGACGGCGGCATGCGCACGACCTACGCCTCGTTTCGCCTGGCCATCGGA
Organism: Panacagrimonas sp.; assembly: GCA_021773655.1. Lineage (GTDB taxonomy): Bacteria > Pseudomonadota > Gammaproteobacteria > Nevskiales > Nevskiaceae > Panacagrimonas. The sequence continues at coordinate 18,956 of JAJFJX010000405.1, read as the reverse complement.
CCGGCGGTGGCCTTGTCCAGCATCGGCGTGCTGCTGACCACGCTGCTGGTCGGCGGCTTCGCCGCCTGGATCTTCGAGCTGTCGCTGGCCGAGGGCATGCTGATTGGCGCCATCGTCGCCTCCACCGACGCTGCCGCGGTGTTTTCACTGCTGCACACCAGCGCGGTCAGGCTCAACGAGCGCGTCACCGCGGCGCTGGAGATCGAGTCCGGCACCAACGATCCGATGGCAGTGTTCCTGACCATCGCGCTGTTGCAGTACCTGCTCGCGCCGGAATCCTACGCCTGGCAAAACGCGCTGCTGCTGCTGGTCCAGCAGATGGGACTGGGCGCGATCATCGGCATCTTCGGCGGGCGCGGCGCGGCAATTGCCCTCAACCGCCTGGAACTCAGCGAGTCGCTGTATCCGCTGATGGCGCTGTTCAGCGGCTTCCTGTTGTTCGGCTTCACCGGACTGCTCGGCGGCAGCGGCTTTCTGGCGGCCTATCTGGCGGGCCTGGAACTGGGCAACCGCCGCGTGCGCGGCATCGCCGGCATCAAGCGATTTCACGACGGCGTGGCATGGATGGCGCAGATCGGCATGTTCGTGATCCTGGGCCTGCTCGCCTCGCCGCGCGACCTGCTGCTGGTGGCGGTGCCGGCGCTGCTGACCGCGATCGTGCTGATGCTGTTCGCCCGGCCGCTGGCGGTGATGCTGTGCCTGCTGCCATTCCGCTTTCCGTGGCGCGAACGGGTGTTCATCTCCTGGGTCGGACTGCGCGGCTCGGTGCCGATCCTGCTGGCGACCTATCCGCTGCTGGCCGGGGTGGAGAACGCCGGACTGTTCTTCAACGTCGCCTTCTTCATCGTGCTGGTGTCGCTGGTGGTGCAGGGCTGGACCCTGGCGCCGGTGGCGCGCGTGCTCAAGCTCAACATGCCCAACTCGGCGGCGCTGGTGCGACGTATCGACTTCGACCTGCCCGGCACCCGCGGCTACGAGATCGTCAGCTACCGCATCGGCGAGTCGTCGCCGCTGATCGGCATGAAATCCCGTCAACTGCCGCTCAACGACATCTCGCGCATCGTCTGCCTGGCGCGTCGCGGCAAGATCATCAGCTACCGTGAGTGGGGCAACCTGCGCGCCGGCGACTACATCTCGCTGCTGGCCTCGCAGGAAGAACTGCCCAAGCTCGACAAGCTGTTCCAGCTGCGCGTTCAGCCCCGGTCGGCGGCCGAGGAACAGCACTTCTACGGCGAGTTCCGCATCGACCCCCAGGCGCCGGCCGAAGCCCTGGCCGAGGCCTACGGCGTGACCGTGCCCGAGGCTGCCCGCGGGCGCAGCGTCTCCGCCTTCTTCGAGACGGTGATCCCGCGGCCGGTGATCGGTGATCGCCTGCGCCTGGGCGAGATTGAACTGGTGGTCAAGCGACTCGACGGTGAGCACGTCGCCGAAGTCTGGCTGCGGCTGCCGCACTGAAGACGAGGTCCTGAACCGGCGCCTCGACAGAGCAAGGTCTCAGCAGAACCGGCGCTTTTGATCGCCTGAACTCCGGGCGCGCCGGGGCGGGGCGGGGCGGGCCGTGACGGCCGCCGACACATGTATCCCCGCGAACCCGAACCGGAGGCGAGGCGGCCTTTCCGCCACCGCAGGCCCGGAGCGACCCGCGGCCCTGAGGGCGAGCAGGGGCGCTTCCGGGGCGAACCCCGGGGGCGAACCCCGGGCCGTTCGCGCAGTCCGAACCGGAACCTGGCAGGCGCCAACCTGCCCGTGCCGTCATCTGACGCAAGCTATCATTCGGGATGCCCTTGACCCTTTCGCAAACTGCGCCGGTATTGCGCCGGCTGGCCGAACAGCACGGCAAGCGTCTGCCGCGCGTGGCCGAGTGGTTGCTGACGGTGCTGATCGCCTACAGCGCCGCCCTGCTGGCCTGGAAGCTGGTGCCGCTGCCCCAGTCGGCGCGCTGGTCGCCGCCGCCACCGGCCGCGGGCGACGCTATGGCTGCGCCGCGGGGTCCGGACGCTGCTGCCATCGCCGCCGCCCACCTCTATGGACAGGCCGCGGCTCCGGATGCGCCCTCGCAGGACCAGATCGAAGATGCACCGGACACGCGCCTGAACCTGTCCCTGCTGGGCATCCTGTCCGCCACCGTCGAGCGCGGCTCACGCGCACTGATCGCATCGTCCGACGGCGAGGAAAAGCCTTACGCCATCGGCTCGGACGTGATCCGGGGCGTGAGCCTGCAGGCGATCTTTGCCGACCGCGTGATCCTGTCCCGCGCCGGCCAACTGGAGACCCTGCGCCTGGACAAGGACGCGCCGTCACGCGCACCGGTGCAGACCGCCCGGCCAGCGGCCGAAACCCCGACAGGCTCGAATGCCGCGGCGGTCCTGAGCACCATCCGCGAGGAACTGCTCAACGATCCCAGCCGCGCCAACCAGTACATCCGCATGCAGCCTTCGTCGTCCGGCGGTCAGTTGCGCGGATACCGCATCTATCCCGGGCGTGATCGTGCGGTATTCAATGCCGCCGGCCTGCGACCCGGCGATCTGGTCACGGAAGTCAATGGCATACAATTGAACGATGCCAGCACCGCCCTGCAGATGCTGGGCCAGCTCAGCTCCGCCACCAGCCTGACGGTGGTCGTGGAACGCGGTGGACAACCGCAGACCGTGAACGTCAATTTCAATTGAACATGGTGGATCCCAAGCACCCGGACCGATGGCACTGCCCTTCCGCGGCGTGCCCGGCTTCCGGCCTCCAACCGCGCCAGCGCGCCGCTCACCACGACCTGGCATTGCGCGGTGCAACGCCAACCGGCCGGACCTGAAATCGATCGATGCGAACGCCAATCACATCACGCGGGCACCTGAACATCGTCATCCGGGCATCGCTGGCCCTGGTGCTGCTGTGGTGGTGCGTCGCCGGTCGTGCCGAGGTCACGCTCAACCTCAAGGATGCCGACATCACCACGCTGATCCAGACCGTCAGCGAGGTCACGGGACGCAATTTCATTGTCGATCCGCGTGTCAAGGGCAAGGTGACGGTGATCTCGTCCAGCCCGATGAACAACTCCAGTCTCTACGAGACGTTCCTGGCAGTGCTGCAGGTGCAGGGCTTTGCCGCGATCCCGTCCGGCGACACCATCAAGATCGTGCCGGAGACCAACGCGCGCCAGGACGGCGGCAGCTACGACTCCGGGGGTGAGGGCCTGGCCATCGACGAGGTCGTGACCCACGTCTACGCCATCCAGAACGTCTCGGCTGCCCAGCTGGTGCCCATCCTCAGGCCGCTGGTGCCGCAATGGGGCCACCTGGCGGCCTATGCGCCCAGCAACATGCTGATCATTTCGGACCGCGCCGCAAACGTGCGCCGGCTGGAACGCCTGATCCGCCAGATCGACCAGTCCGGTGATCGCGGCATCGAGATCGTGCGCCTGCAGCACGCCACCGCCAGCGAAGTGGTACAGGTGCTGACCTCGCTCAACCAGGGCGACAAACAGGCACAGCAGGACCCCACGCAGCGGCCGGTGGCGGTCATTGCCGACGACCGCTCCAACTCCGTGCTGATCGCTGGTGATCGTGCCGAACGCCAGAAACTGCTGGAGATCATCACCCGCGTCGACATCCCGGTCGGCGAGGACGGCGCCACCCAGGTGGTCTACCTGCGCTACGCCAGCGCCGAGAACCTGGCGCCGATCCTTGAAGGCTACGCCCAGCAGGTGAGCACCTCATCGCCGGGGGCCGCGGGCGGGGCCGCCGGCAATGCGCAGGCGGCCGCACGCGCCAGCGGCAGCGGTTCGGGCGACGTCCGCGTGCTGCCGGACCCGGACACCAACGCGTTGATCATCACCGCGCCGCCCAAGACCATGCGCCAGGTGCGGGACGTCATCGCGCAACTCGACATCCGCCGCGCCCAGGTACTGGTGGAAGCGATCATCGCGGAGGTCAGCGCCAGCCGCTCCAGCTCGCTGGGCATCGACTGGGCGGTATTCAACGGCGAGCGCATCGCCGCCGCCGGCATTCTGGACCCGACCACGCTGGGCGCGATCCAGGGCCTGAGCCAGCTCGGTTCGACCAGCGGCTCCAGCGGGGCCAATGCCAACCTGGCCGGGCTCGGCCTGCTCGGCAATGGCATCAATGTCGCTGGCGGCCGGATCCGCGACAACGGCACCAGCTTTGCGGTCCTGCTCAAGGCGATCAAGGGCGACGGCGATTCCAACGTGCTGTCCACGCCCACCCTGGTGACGCTGGACAACGAGGAGGCGGAAATCTCGGTGGGCCAGGAAGTCCCGTTCCTGACCGGCTCGTTCAGTAATACCGGCGCCACCGGCGGATCCACGCTCAACCCCTTCCAGACCATCGAGCGCAAGGATGTCGGCCTGACCCTGGGCATCACGCCGCAGATCAACGAGGGCAACAACATCAAGCTGCAACTCGATCTGGAGGTGTCCAGCCTGGCGCCCGGCTCCGGCGGCGGCGCGGTGGACCTGGTGACCAACAAGCGCACGCTGACCAATACGGTGAGCGTGGAAGACGGCCAGGTGCTGGTCATCGGCGGCCTGATCGACGACAACTTCAACGACACCCAACGCGGCGTGCCGCTGCTGTCGGACATCCCGCTGATCGGCTCGCTGTTCCGCTTCCGCTCGGTCAACAAGGACAAGCGCAATCTGATGATCTTCATCAAGCCCGCCATCCTGCGTCACCCCGACGACGGCAACTACTACTCGCAACGCAAGTACGAGGACCTGCGTCAACTCCAGCTCGGCACCGGGACCGGCACCCGCGCCGGCAAGCGCATCCCGCTGGTCGGCGGCGAGCGCATCCTGCTCGACCCCTTCGATCACTTTGCCAACCGCGATGCCGAGGAAAGGGCACGCCGTCAGGCCGCGGCGGCCGAAGACGCAGCACGCGCAGCCAAGGCCCCGAGCCCGCCGCCGGCACCGGAGGTTCCGCCCAACATGGCCGCAGAGCCGGTGATCGAGGCGCCGCCTGCTGATCCGCTGCCGCTGCCGCAGGCCCCGCCCCCCACGGCGCCCGCCCAGCCCTGAGCAACGCGCTGCATGGAACCGCTGCGGCGTCCCCCTTTTGCCTTTGCCAAGCGCCACGGACTGATCGTGGGCGAAGACCTCGGCGATCACGTGGTGCTGACCGCGCGCCCCGGCGCCAGCATCGACGCCTTGCAGGAAGTGCGTCGCTTCCTGGGCCGGCCGGTGCGCCTGCACGCGGTCGATGCCTCGGCGTTCGACGCCCTGCTGTCGCGCACCTACGAGGGCGCTACCGGTGCCGCCGCCAGTCTCATGGACGGGCTGGACGCCGACGACAACGATCTCGATGCACTGGCACAGGCCTTGTCAGACAACCAGGACCTGCTGGAATCCAACGACGACGCTCCCGTCATCAAGTTCATCAACGGCCTGCTGGTGGAGGCGATCAAGGAAAACGCCTCCGACATTCACGTCGAGAGCTTCGAAAGCCGCCTGCAGGTGCGCTTTCGCGTGGACGGCGTTCTGCGCGAGGTGATGCAGCCGCCACGTGCCCTGGCCCCGCGGCTGGTGAGCCGCATCAAGGTCATGGCCAAGCTCGACATCGCGGAAAAGCGCCTGCCGCAGGACGGCCGCATCAGCCGCAACTTCGGTGGCCGCAAGGTCGATGTGCGCGTCTCCACCATCCCCACCGGCGCCAACCAGGAACGTGTGGTGATGCGCATCCTGGACAAGCAGGCCGAACATCTGGACCTGGGCGAGCTGGGGCTGGACGCGCAGCAGATCGAGGTGCTCAACCGCATCATCTTCCGGCCCTACGGCATCCTGCTGGTCACCGGCCCCACCGGATCGGGCAAGACCACCACGCTGTACTCGGCGCTGAGCGTGCTCAATGATCGTTCGCGCAACATCATGACGGTCGAGGACCCCATCGAGTACTACATCGACGGCGTCGGCCAGACCCAGGTCAATTCGAAGGTGCAGATGACCTTCGCCAAGGGCCTGCGCGCCATCCTGCGCCAGGACCCGGACGTGGTGATGGTCGGCGAGATCCGCGATCTGGAAACCGCACAGATCGCGGTGCAGGCCAGCCAGACCGGTCACCTGGTGCTGTCCACCCTGCACACCAACACCGCGGTCGGCGCGGTGACGCGTCTGCGGGACATGGGCGTGGAGCCGTATCAGTTGTCGTCCTCGCTGGTGGGCCTGATGGCACAGCGCCTGGTCCGAACCCTGTGCCCGCACTGCAAGCAGGCTTACGAGCCGACGCTGACCGAAGTCGAGCAACTGGGTCTGCCGCCGTCACGGCACGGCACCCTGCAGCTATACAGGCCGGTCGGCTGCGGGCTGTGCCGGCACACCGGTTTCCTCGGCCGCAGCGGCATCCAGGAACTGATCGAAGTCGATCGCCAGATCGAGTCCATGATCCACGACGTCGCCAGCGAGCAGGCCATGGAGATCTACGCCCGTACGCGCGGCCCCGGCATCCTGCAGTCCGGCCGCAACAAGGTCGTCGCCGGCCAGACCACGCTGCGCGAGGTCCTGCGCGTGACGATCGAGGAATAGTTGCCGGTGCCCAGGCTAGCGGCGCTGATCGACGAACTGTCTGCAAGGATCTTCATGGTCCGCGGCCGGCGGACGATGATCGACGCTGATCTGGCAGAGCTGTACGGCGTCACGACCAAGGCTTTCAACCAGGCCGTGAAACGCGATATCGCTCGCTTCCCGGAGGATTTCGTCTTTCAGCCAACGGCGCCGGAAAAGTCCGAGCTGGTCACAAAATGTGACCGCCTCGCCGGGCTGCGTTACTCCGCCAACCTGCCGCATGCGTTCACCGAGCACGGCGCGATCATGGCGGCCACCGTCCCGAGGTCGCCGGCAGCGGTGGAGATGAGCGTCTACGTGGTGCGTGCCTTCGAGCAGTTGCGCGCACTCGCAGGTGCTCATCGGGAACTTGCGACAAAGCTTTCGGCCATCAAAAAAAAGGTCGGCGAACACGATGCTGTGCTGCGCAATCTGATCAAGCTGGTTGGCACGCTCACCGCAACTGCGTCCGTGAAACGGCCCCGGCCCATCGGCTTCGTGATCGACCAAAGCGGCCAGGGGGACTGAATTGGCCGCCTTCGAATACACCGCGCTCACTGCGTCCGGCAGACAGGAAAGAGGCCTGATCGAAGGTGACACCGCGCGCCAGGCGCGCGGCAGCCTGCGCGACCGCGGGCTGATGCCCCTGGAAGTGCGTCAGGTGCAGGAACGCAGCGCCACGCAACGCTCCCTGTTGGGTCGCGGCGGCGGCAACATCAGCACCACCGAGCTGACCCTGTTCACGCGACAGCTTGCCACCCTGGTGCGCTCCGGACTGCCGCTGGACGAGGCGCTGACCGCGGTGTCGCAGCAAAGCGAATCAAAGAAGGTCAAGCGCATTTCGCTGGGTGTTCGCGCCGCGGTGCAGGAAGGTTCGAGCATGGCCCAGGCCCTCAACCAGTTTCCCAACGCCTTTCCGCCGCTGTTCCGCGCCACCGTCGAAGCCGGCGAGCAGTCCGGCAAGCTGGACCTGATTCTCGAACGCCTCGCCGAATACGTGGAACGACGCCAGGCCCTGCAGCAGAAGGTGCTGCTTGCGGCCTTCTACCCGGCCATCCTGACCGTGGTGGCGGTGGGCGTGGTGATCCTGCTGCTGACCTATGTGGTGCCCCAGGTCGTGGGCGTCTATAGCGACATCGACCAGGAGCTGCCGGGCCTGACCCGGGGCCTGATCGCGCTCAGCGATTTCCTGCGTGACTACGGACCCTACCTGATGGTGGCCGGCATCATCGGCGCCATCGTGTTCGGTCGCATGATGCGCAACCTCGAATTCCGTCGGCGCGTGCACCGCTTGCAATTGCGCCTGCCGCTGATTGGCCGGCTCACGCGCGGCGCCAACACCGGCCGATTCACCCGCACCCTGGGGATCCTGTTCGGCAGCGGCGTGCCGATCCTGGACGCCATGCGCATCGGCACCCAGGTGGTGTCCAACGTGCCGATGCGCGACGCCATCGAACTGGCCACGACGCGGGTGCGCGAGGGCGGCGGCCTTGCGCGGTCACTGGGCGACAGCAAGCTGTTTCCGCCCATCGCGATCCACCTGATGGCCAGCGGCGAGGCTTCCGGCAGGCTCGACGAGATGCTGGACCGCGCCGCCGACAACCAGGAGCGCGAAGTCGAAACGCTGGTGGCGGCATTGATGGGCCTGTTCGAACCCATCCTGATCCTGGCCATGGGCGGGATTGTGCTGCTGATCGTGCTCGCCATCCTGCTGCCGATCTTCGACCTCAACCAGCTGGTCAAGTGATCCGGGCCGCCCTGAGTGACGCGAACCGGGCTCGGTGCCCTGCAATGCCAGGGTCAGAGCCGGGTTGAAGGGTCTGCCACTCATCCATCGGCCACCCGCTGGCCCAACCGCGCCAGTTCGATCTCCTGACGTGGCGGAGCACCGAAAAGCCGTCGATATTCGCGGCTGAACTGCGATGGGCTCTCATAGCCCACACGATGCCCTGCGGCGGCGGCTTCCAGACCTTCCAGCAGCATCAGGCGCCGGGCTTCCTGCAGCCGCAGTTGCTTCTGGAACTGCAGCGGCGACATCGCGGTGACGGCCTTGAAACGGTGGTGCAGGGCCGAGCTGCTCATGTGCGCAGCGGCAGCCAGTTCTTCGATCCGCAAGGGCTCGGCGTAGCGGCGTTTGATCAGGTCGATGGCGCGGGCAATCCGCTGCGCGGTGCCCTCGACGCTGCACAGATCCAGCAGGTGCTGGCCGAGCTCGCCGGTGAGCGCGCGATAGTGGATCTCGCGCAGCGCCAGCGGCGCCAGCACCGCGGCGTCCTGCGGCGTGTCCATCAACCGCACCAGGCGCAGCACCGCGTCCAGCAGGGGCGCGCTGCTGCGCGCCAGATACAGCGCACGCCGGGCCGGCGCGGCGGCAGCGCTGCGCACGCCGATCTGCTGCTGCAGCTCGTGGACCACCGCCGGCTGCATCTCGAAACGCAGGCACAGGTAGGGGCGCTCCGGAGACGCCTCGATCACCTGGCCGACCACCGGCAGGCTCATCGACACCACCAGGTAATGCAGCGCGTCGTAGGTGTAGGTCTCGCCGGCGAGCCGGGTCTGCTTGCGGCCCTGCACCACCACGCACAGGCTGGGCTCGCAGACCGTCGGCAGCGGCCGCGAAGGCTGATCGAAACGGATCAGGTCCAGGCCGGGAATGCCGCTGGCACGCATGCCCTCGGCGCGCGCCGCCCGCATCACGCGATCGGCAAGCTCGGCCTGCGGTGCCTCCAGGCCGATGCGCTGCGCGATGACCCTTGCGGCGGGCGCGGACCTCGATTCGGTCATGACAGGCTCCAGGGACTGGGTGGGGCCAGCACAGTATGCGCCGCCGCGCCGCCGCGCCGCCGCGCCGCCGCAGGGGGGCGCCGGGTGCAGCAGAATCAGGCAAGGCTGCGCCAGGAACCGGCTAACGCCGGCGCGCTCCGCGCATCTAGTCTGATCGTCTGTTCCCACACTCCGGAGTCGCTCATGACACATCCGTTACCTCGCCGACGCCTCGGCGCATCCGAGCTGCAGGTTTCCGCCATCGGCCTGGGCTGCATGGGGATGTCGGATTTCTACGGGCCGACCGACGACCGCCAGAACCTGGCGGTGCTCGACCACGCGCTCGGCATCGGCATCAACTTCCTGGACACTGCCGACATGTACGGCATCAACGGCGCCAACGAGCGCCTGCTGGCCAAGCTGCTCAAGACCCGGCGCAATGACGTGGTACTGGCAAGCAAGTTCGGCAACGTGCGCAACGAAGCCGGCGATTTCCTGGGCATCAGCGGCCGGCCCGAGTACGTGCGCTCGGCCTGCGAGGCCAGCCTCAGACGCCTGGGCGTGGACCACATCGACCTCTATTACCAGCACCGCATCGATGATCAGGTGCCCATCGAAGAAACCGTGGGCGCGATGTCGCGTCTGGTGGAAGCGGGCAAGGTGCGCTACCTGGGCCTGTCCGAGGCCTGCGGTGCCAGCGTGCGCCGCGCGACCAGGATTCATCCCATCGCAGCGCTGCAAAGTGAGTACTCGTTGTGGACACGCGAGGTCGAGACCGATGCCCTGCCGGTGTGCCGCGATCTGGGTGTCAGCTTCGTGGCTTACAGCCCGCTGGGCCGCGGCTTTCTGACCGGCGCCATCCGCAAGCCGGAAGATCTGGACGCCGCGGACTGGCGACACAGCAATCCGCGCTTCGAGGCCGGCAACCTGGAACAGAACCTGAAGCTGGTCGACGCCGTGACCGCACTGGCCAGGGACAAGCGCTGCACCCCTGCACAGCTCGCGCTGGCCTGGCTGCTGCACCAGGCGCCTGACCTGGTGCCGATTCCGGGCACCCGCAGCCTGTCGCGGCTGGAGGAAAACGCCGGTGCCACCCGGGTTGTGCTGAGCAAGGCGGATCTCCAGGCGATCCGTGGCGTGATCGAATCGGCGCAGGTCGTCGGTGAGCGTTACCCCGCCATGTTCATGGACACGCTGAATCGCTGAGCCGCCTTGCGGCGGAATTCCACGACCGGCCGCCGTGGCCTGCCTGGCCCGGCAAGCACCCATCGTGGCACTGCCGCGCATTTGGCATCCAGTGCCACTATACTGTCGGTCCCGGCCCGCCACCTCGCGCGGGCTCGCCATCAACCAGGAGTGCCCATGTCCAATACAACCCGGTTCTACATCGACGGCGCCTGGGCGGACCCGGTCGAACCGCGTCTGCTCGACGTCATCAATCCCGCCACCGAAGACGTCGTCGCCCAGATCAGCCTGGGCGGCCAGGCCGACGTGGATCGCGCCGTGTCGGCCGCCAAGGCTGCGTTTCCGGCGTACTCGCAGACCACCCGCGAAGCTCGCCTGGCGCTGCTGGAAAAAATCGCCGCAGTCTACGAGCGCCGCGTCCCCGAGCTGGCCGCCACCGTCACCCGGGAGATGGGTGCGCCGGCAACTCTGGCCAAGCGCGCACAGGCGGTGATGGGCCTGGCTCATCTCAAGCAGGCCATCGAAGTCCTCAAGACCTACGAGTTCGATGAACTGCGCGGCACGACCCTGCTCGCGCGCGAGCCAATCGGCGTGTGCGGCTTCATCACGCCCTGGAATTGGCCGCTGAACCAGATCATGTGCAAGGTCGCTCCGGCGCTGGCGGTGGGTTGCACCATGGTGCTCAAACCCAGCGAGTTGGCCCCGCTCAATGCGCTGATCCTGGCGGAGATCCTGCACGAGGCCGGCGTACCCAAGGGCGTGTTCAACCTGGTCAATGGAGACGGCCCAGGCGTCGGTACCGCGCTGTCGACGCATCCGGACATCGACATGGTGTCGTTCACCGGCTCCACCCGCGCCGGCATCCTGGTGGCGCGCAATGCCGCAGACACGGTCAAGCGCGTGTCGCAGGAACTGGGCGGCAAGTCTGCCAATGTGGTGCTGTCCGACGCGGACTTCGCCAAGGCCGCGCCCGGGGCTCTGAGCGCCTGCTTCCTCAACAGCGGACAAAGCTGCAACGCGCCGTCGCGCCTGCTGGTGCAGGCCGACCAGCAGGAGCAGATGATCGAAGCGCTGAAGTCCGCCGCCGCGACTTTCACCACGGCCGATCCCGATGCCAAGGGCACCGTGCTGGGCCCGGTGGTGAGCAAGGTGCAGTGGGACAAGATCCAGGGCCTGATCCACACCGCCATCGCCGAAGGCGCGCGCCTGGTCACTGGCGGCCCCGGCCGGCCCGAGGGCCTGACGCGCGGCTACTACGTGCGCCCCACCGTGTTTGCCGACGTACGCCCGGACATGACCATCGCTCGCGAGGAAGTGTTCGGACCGGTGCTCGCGGTGATCCCCTACCGGGACGAGGAAGAAGCCATCGACATCGCCAACGACAGCGTCTATGGCCTCGGCGGCGCGGTGCAGTCGGCCGACCTCGAACGCGCGCGCAAGGTGGCTCGGCGCATCCGCACCGGCACGGTCAGCGTCAACGGCGCCCAGCTCGACCTGGCGGCGCCGTTCGGCGGCTACAAGCAGTCGGGCAACGGCCGCGAGTGGGGCGACCACGGTTTCCAGGAATTCCTGGAGGTCAAGGCCATCATGGGCTATACGCCGGCCTGAGCAGGGGCCATCCCGGACCCCGTCGCTGGCGGGCGGCGCTCAGCCGCCCGCCGGCATCGACCACGGAAGCTGCATGCAGACCACTGAAATCCCGGCGCCGGCCGGTCTGCGCCAGCGCAAGCAGGCGCGCACTCGTGAGGCCCTGATCGCGGCGGGCATGCAGCTGTTTCTGGAACATGGCTTCGACGCGGTCACGGTCGACCAGATCGCGGCGGCTGCGGAGGTCTCGCGACGCTCGTTCTTCCGCTACTTCGAGACCAAGGGCGACCTGGTGCTCGGCTGGACCCGCGAACTTCAGGACGTGCTGGTGGCAGCACTGCAGGCGCGGCCTGCCGACGAGGCGCCGCTGCGATCAGTGCAGGCGGCCTTTCTGGTGATGGTGGGACGGGTGGACCCGCAACACGGCGACACCTACGGCTTCGCCCGCCTGATCCACTGCACCCCCAGCCTGCGCGGGCACTCGCTGCAGAAGCACGCAGAATGGGAGGACGCGCTGGCCCTGGCGCTGGCCACGCGCCTGCAGAAGACCGCAAGTGGACGTCTGCAGGCTCGCCTGACCGCGCGCGTCGGCGTGGCCGCGTTTCGCACCGCGATGGATGTCTGGCTGGAGCGCCGCGGTCGGAGTTCGCTGGCCACATTGCTGGACCGCAGCTTTGCCGGGCTGCCCGCGGCCACCGACCCGCTGCCGGCACGGCCGGGAACTCAGGCCCGCGGGACCTGATTCGGCACGATCGACAGCAGCACGTCGCCGGCACGGATCACCGCCTTGTCACCCTCCCAGAAGCCGATCGGCTGTCCGTCCCGGTAAAGGCGCACCACCAGCTCGGATTCGACCTGGCGCATCGACTGGCCCACCTCCTCGGACCGAGCCGGGCGTTCGGACAGCATCACGCGCCCGGCCGAGGTGAGCATGTCCGACACGTAGTCATTCAGATAGCGTGTACGCACCGCGTCGGCCATCAGGTAACCGCCGACCTGGGAGGGCAGCACGGTGGCATCGGCGCCGGCCTGGCGCACCAGCTTGAGGTTCTCGGCTTCACGCACGCTGCAGATCACCCGCACCGCCTGATGCAGATTGCGCACGGTCAGGGTGGCGAGCACCGCGGTGTCGTCGCGACCCACGCAGATCAGCACCGCCGACGCCCGGTGGGTCATGGCCTCCGCCAGGTCGGCCTCGCGGGTGGCGTCGCCGTGCAGTGCGATAAAGCCGGCATCAGCGGCGCGCTGCACCGAGGCGGGGTCGAGGTCGATCACCACCACGGTGCCATCTGCAGCATTGATCTCGCGCGCCGCGCTCTGTCCGCTGTGGCCGAATCCGCAGACCACGACGTGATTCTTCAGTCCCAATTGCATGCGTTTCATGCGCCATCCCTCGATCCAGCGTTGCAGCAGCAGCTCGTAGGCCGTGCCCAGGAAAACCAGCCACACCAGCAGGCGCATCGGCGTGACGAAGATCGCGTCGATCAGCCGCGCCCGGTCGGTCACCGGCACCACGTCGCCATAGCCGACCGTGGTCACCGTCACCGCGGTGAAATACACCACGTCGGAAAAGCTGACGTGGCCGTCCAGATGATCCTTGAGGCCCGCGCGGTCCCACCACATCACCGCGGTCAGCAGCGCCAGCACGCCGAACACCATCAGCAGGCGGCCACCGAGCACGCGTGCCACCGAGCGCGGCGTGCGCCGGAACAGGCGGGTGGATCGAGGCGCTTCCAGTTCGTTCTTCTTGTGGCCGAGCATGCCTGTCCTCAGGTCTTGAGCCGGTACCCGGTGCGGAACACCCACCACACCACGGCGATGCACAGCGCCAGAAAGCCCAGCATCATGACCAGGCAGACTCGCACGTCGACATCGGCGGTGCCGAAGAAGCTCCAGCGGAACCCATTGACCAGGTACACCACGGGATTGAACAGGCTCACCGTCTGCCATACCGGCGGCAGCATGCTGATCGAATAGAAACTGCCGCCGAGGAAGGTCAGCGGCGTGACGATCATCAGCGGGATGATCTGCAACTTCTCGAAGTTGTCCGCCCAGATGCCGATGATGAAACCGAACAGGCTGAAGCTGACCGCGGTCAGTACCAGAAAGAACAGCATGACCAGCGGATGCTCGACCCGGTAATCGACAAAAAAGCGCGCGGTCAGCAGGATCAGCAGGCCCAGCACCACCGACTTGGTGGCCGCCGCGCCGACATAACCGATCAGGATCTCGCAATAGTTCACCGGCGCCGACAGCAGCTCGTAGATGGTGCCGGTCCACTTGGGCATGTAGATCGCGAACGAGGCATTGGAGATGCTCTCGTTGAGCAGCGACAGCATGATCAGCCCGGGAATGATGAAAGCGCCGTAGGGCACGCCGTCTATCTGTCCCATGCGCGAACCGATTGCGGCCCCGAACACCACGAAGTACAGCGATGTCGAGATCACCGGCGAGGCAATGGACTGCAGCAGCGTACGGAACGTGCGTGCCATCTCGAAACGGTAGATGGCGCGGATGGCGTAGAGATTCATGCGCGGGCCCGGACCAGATTGACGAAGATGTCTTCCAGCGAACTTTCGCTGGAGCGCAGCTCGCGGAAGTCGATGCCGTGGTCGTGCAGGCGGCGCAGCAGCTCGGCGATACCGGTGTCCTGCGCCCGGGCGTCGAAGGTGAAGGTCAGTGTCTGCCCGTCGGCACTGAGCTCCAGCGGATCGTCGCGCAGCGCGGCCGGAATGTGTTCCAGCGGCTGGCGCAACTGCAGGCTGAGCTGCTTGGTGCCGAGCTGGCGCATCAGCGTGTCCTTGTCTTCCACCAGGATCAGCTCGCCGCGGTGGATGACACCGATGCGGTCCGCCATTTCCTCGGCTTCCTCGATGTAGTGGGTGGTCAGGATCACCGTCACCCCACCCTCGCGCAGCGCGCGCACCAGCGCCCACATGTCCTGTCGCAGCTCCACATCCACTCCGGCGGTGGGCTCGTCCAGGAACAGGATCTGCGGCTCGTGCGCCAGCGCCTTGGCGATCATCACGCGGCGCTTCATGCCGCCCGACAGGTCCTTGATCGGCGAGGCGCGCTTGTCCCACAGCGTCAGGTCACGCAGCAGACGCTCGATCAGGGCGGGATTGGCCGGCTTGCCGAACAGGCCGCGGCTGAACCGGACCGTATCCTGGACCGTCTCGAAGGCCTCGACGCAGAGCTCCTGCGGCACCAGGCCGATCCTGGAGCGCGCCGCACGATAGTCGCGCACGATGTCATGGCCATCGGCCAGCACCGTTCCGGAGGACGGATTGACGATGCCGCAGACGATACCGATCAAGGTGGTCTTGCCGGCGCCGTTGGGACCGAGCAGCGCAAAGATCTCGCCGCGACGGATCTCCAGGTCGACGCCCCTTAGCGCGACCTGGCCCGAGGCATAGGCCTTGGTCAGACCGCGAATCGAAATGATGGGGGACACGCGCAGCGCAACTCCGGCAGAACCCGAGACACAAGCCTAAGCGAATTCCGCAACCACTTGCCGTCGCCCGACCGAAGCCGCGGCGGACCTGACCGGAAGGACACCGTGCCGACGCGCATCCGCAAAGCTCCCGGGTCGGAACGGGCCGGCCCGCCACACAAACCGATGCAGGTGGATAATGGCTGGATCAGGAGCGTCAGGGGCGCCGGGGCTGTGGTCCTGGATCGTGGCGCCATGGCGATCCGGATGCGCGCCAGCCGGGTGCCCGCAAGGCCGGCCCGGCAGGCCCCGACCGGGCAACCCTCAACCCCGAACCGGCCACGCGCCACCTTCTGGAGCACACCCTGATGAACCGAAAGCCGGACCCGGAGCCGCCCGAGCAACCACCCGCCGAACCGGACGTGGAAGCGGGGTCGGAAGCGGAGTCGGCAGCGCAAATCCCGCCGGATCGCGAACTGTGGTCTCTGGACGGGCATTACTTCAATGCAGGCTCGCTCCGGGACCTGCTGGAGACCTTTGCCGACCTCGACGTCGGAGACGTGGTCTTCGTCGCCCGACCGGCGCGGCCGCAGGTCGGCCACTACCTCCCAGCCCACGCCATCGTCCAGCAACTGGCCGAACAGGCCAGCGACGAGTGCGGTGAGGCCGCCGAAGGCTGGCCCCAGGTCGGCCCGGAGGCGCTGTTCGAACTCGACCGGTTCCTGCAGTCCTGGATCGTCCGCCATTGCCCGGTGCACTTCTGGAACATGACCGACGTTCGCGAACACCTGCTGACCCGCGAGGACATCGCGCGCTCACGCCGGCGGGCAGACTAAAAAAGCATTGGTGGCCGGACGCGCTGCGAAACTGCGTGTCGGCGAGGGCAGCCAAGCGGGTATTCCGGTTCGCCAGAATTGGGGGGGGGAATCTGGAAATACCCGCAAAAGTACCCGCATCAAGCGATGGCCGCCCTTGGAAGCCCCTGGACGTTGCTTGAGGACAAACCCTGCAAACCCCCGCACTGCCGGACCGATTCGCGTCGCGCCCGGAAGCCTTCGGATGTGTGACTGGTGCCGGAAACAGGAATCGAACCTGCGACCTACTGATTACGAATCAGTCGCTCTACCGACTGAGCTATTCCGGCGCGGCCGCGGATTATAGGTGCCGGTCCGGGGCATCACAATCGAAGCGGAAGGACGCCACCCTTGCCTCCGGTGTCGCGCAGGCCGGGTTTCAACCCCGGGCGTGTCCGCCTGCACCCGGCTCGAACGGTCATCGCTTCCCAGGTGCCTGCGCGGCCGTTGCGCGAGACGCCGAGCAATTGCGACGGCACGACCCGTGCGCCTCCACAAATCGCGACGCAGGGCAGCACCGTTCATCCGCCAGATCGACCGATGAGCGGCAGTTCCTCCGTTCATCGGCCGCGGACGACCACTTGTCCCCGCTGGCCGACCCGGGGTCGCGCACCCGCCGTAGCTTGCTCCCGAATGAATGCCAGAACCGGCTTTACGTTGATTGAACTCATCGTGACGATCGCCATCGCCGGGATTCTGCTGGCCCTGGCCATCCCGAGCTTTCGGGAGATCACGCTGAATAATCAGCGGGCGTCGCGGGTGAACGAGTTTGTCGCGGCCCTCAACTACGCGCGCGGTCAGGCTCTTGCGTTACGCACAGACGTCGTGATGTGTCGAACCCGCTCCAATGCTGCAGCCGTACCCGTCTGCGGGGAGGGTGAAGGCTGGGAAGCAGGCTGGATCGTGTTTGCTGATCGCGACAATTCGCGCACACCAACCGACGGCGACGCCATCGCAGATGCCAACGAAGACGGCGTGGTGAACGTCGAGGATGGAGTGATCCTGCGCCGCCGAGACGCCCTGATCCCGGCTACAGAGATGGCCCGAGATGCAGACATGCGGTTCAGCATCAGAAGCAGTGCGGCGGCCATTGATCCGCTCATCGCATTTGACGCATCCGGCACTTCTGCGGTCGGCATCGGGACCGGAACTTATTCCGTTTGCGATCAACGCGGCGAGGAGAAACGAAGGGTCGTGGTTGTAGCCAGAACAGGCCGTATAAGAAGCGACGACGAAAGTGGTGCCTGTCAGTGATGGGGGGCGCGAGCGAACGGTTGCCGGCGGCAGCAGGAACAGAGCACGGCTTCTCTCTCCTGGAAGTCCTGATCGCCATCGTGGTGCTGTCGATCGGACTGCTCGGGCTCGCTGGCCTCCAGTTCTACACCCTGCGCGGAAACAACCAGAGCTACGAGCGCAGTCAGGCGCATCTGCTGGCCCAGGAGATCGCGGATTCGATGCGCGTCAATCGTGCGGCTGCCGCGACTGGAGCATTCAACGTCGAACCCGGCGTGGTGCCGGCCGCGGTGGACTGCCAGGACCTGGCCGCGGACTGTACCCAGGCGCAAACGGCAGCCCACGAGCTGTTCCGCTGGCATCGCAGGCTGCGTGAACTGCTGCCCGGCAGCACCGCACGCATCTTCTGTTCGACTGCCGTCTGCGGGCCAGGTCTGATGCACACCGTCATCATCTATTGGGACGAGTACCGCAAGGGCCTGTCGCCGACCGATGCCGGCGCAACCCTGTGCCCGCCTGGCCCGGTTGCACCGGACGAGGCCGAGCCTTCGACGGTACGTTTTGACGAAGACGAACACCTGTCCTGTGTTCGCGTGGCGTTCATCCCATGACCACTTTCTCTCCGCGGCTTCGCAAACGTTATCCAGTCCGCAAGGTTCACAGCGGCGGCTTCTCCCTGGTCGAGCTACTGATCGCCATCACCCTGGGGCTGCTGATCCTGGTTGGCGTGGGATCGGTGTTTCTGGGCAGCAAGCAATCGTTCCGTTCCCAGGAAAGCCTCAGTCAGGTGCAGGAAGCCGGCCGGTTTTCGGCGCTGCTGGTCATTCCGCACATACGCCTGGCGGGCTATGTCTCCGACCCGCTGCAACGGTCCGATCCCACCACCATCTTCACCGACACCTATCGCGCCGTCTGGGGCATTGACGATGGCGACACCAGCGCGACGCTTCCAACGGGCATCAGCAAACTGGCGACCTCTGATCTGCTGGAGGTTCGATACACCGGCCAGAGCGTGTTTGGCTTGCCCGCACCCGCTCCCGCCGACGAGTCCATATCGCCGTGTGGAAGGCGATCCATCAGTGACACCGAAATGGGCGTCAATATCTTCTACGTCGACATCGATTCCAGCGGCAAACCAAACCTCTATTGCCATTCGGAGATCAGGCAGGCAAACGCGCCTGTCAATTTCGCTCCGGGCGGTGTCGGCACCACGCAACCATTCATTGCCGGAATTACAGACTTCCAGGTCTTGTACGGAGTAGACACCAACGAAGCCGACGACAGCCCTGGGCCCCCCCCCCCCCCCCCGCCGGTTTGCAAACCCACAGTGAACGCCCCCCCAACCAACACCACC
>JAJFJX010000404.1 GCA_021773655.1 Panacagrimonas sp. | reverse complement strand
ATCCGACCAATCGTCTCCACGCTCTTCATCCCCCGTCGCTCCCGCTTTGAAAGCAGGTAGCGCATCAGTGCTATCGCAGGGGGTCAATTTTGGACGCCGATACCCCCGCCAAGGGGGTCAATTTTCCACGCCGAATCACACACAACGAACCATGTTCCAACGCGAATGCGGGCATTCATTTTAAGTATCGCTCTATTGCTAATGCTCTTCGGACTGACGGTTGTGGCTCTCTTGCGAGTGTAGCGTTAGGTGCGGTCTGCCAATTTTGTGTGGCGTGACCATGGCCGAGTCGACGCAGCTCGACAACGGCTGGAGTGCGGTCTTGTTGGCCCAGTATCCTTCGCTCTCCTAGCTCAGGCGAAGGACGGAGGGGGCGAGATTCGAACTCGCGGACGGTTGCCGTCACCCCCCTTCGCCAAGGCTTCGGCGGGCAGGGCCGGTTTTCAAGTGCGGTGCCGTTGGTGATGGTCTGTGTCGCTCGGTTCCGTTCTGGCACGTCCTGTATGGAGTCTTCCGAAGGCATCTCCCATTGGATACCGTTCAATCCCGAGCGATCCCGTCTGGTAGATTGACAAATGGATTGACAGGAATTCGCCCGCACCTACGCCATTGACGCATGTGCGCCGCTGGCGTAGTGTCCTCAAGTATGCGCTTCGTGGAGACGCCGATCTTCACCCGTCAGATGACATCGCTGTTGTCGGACGACGAGTATAAGGCCCTCCAGCAGGCGCTGCTGCTGAGGCCCGAGCAAGGGGCGTTGATTCGGGGCAGCGGCGGTTTGAGGAAAGTTCGGTGGACCAAGCGTGGAATTGGAAAACGCGGCGGGGTTCGTGTGATCTACTACTGGCATGAAGGCGAACCCGTGTTCTTCATGCTGTTTGCCTATGGCAAGAACGTCCAAGACGATTTGACCCAGGCGCAATTGAAAGTCCTGCGACGGATCGTCCGTGAGGAATTCGAATGAAGAAAGACGATTTCGAAGAGCTGGTCTCGAGCGTGCGGCAAGCCGGAAAGATCCGGCGGAAAAAGATGAAGCCGTCGCGCGTTTTTCGCTATCGAGCGGCGGATATCAAGAAGATCCGTGTAAAGCTCGGCAAGTCGCAGCCTGAATTCGCCCTGATGATCGGCGTGAGTGTTGCGACGCTGCGCAACTGGGAGCAGGGGCGACGAAACCCCGACGGGCCAGCGCGTGCTCTATTGATGATCGCGGCGAAGAACCCGGAGGCAGTTGTCGAAGCGTTGAGCGCGTGATTACTCGGGCCGGGGGTTATGCGCCACGTGTGGCGAGAGCTTTCCGCCCCGTTCTTTCAGAGGTCCGGTAGAGCTACGGAGGACTAAAGGCGGAGGGGGCGAGATTCGAACTCGCGGACGGTTGCCCGTCACCGGTTTTCAAGTGCGGTGCCGTTGGTGTTGGCGTGTGCCTGCGGATCCCGTTCCGGCACGTTTCGTATGGTGTTTGGGGATCGCCTCTCCCGTCTGATGTTGCTGAATCCCAGGCGATCCCGTTTGGTAGATTGGCAAAGGGATTGACAGGAATGCGCCGCTGTTACCGTCGGGGATTCTGGTTCGTCGAGACAGTCGCTCTTCGCCGTCGTTAACGGATGCGTCGATAGGCGAGCGCCCCGAGACCGGCGAGGATGGCGAAGAGAGCAAAAGCCGAGGTGGCCGGTGCCGCCGCCGGCGATGCGATCAACGGGCCGCCGCAGAATCCACCATCGGGGGTTTGCTCGCAGAGGCTGGTGTCGCACTCGGTATCGTCGGTGCATCGCGAACCGTCGGGAAGCGTTGGCGAGCAGCTCCCCTCGCTGCCGACTACATTGCACGCCTGCCTCGTATCGCTGCAAGCGGAATCGCAGCAGAGGGCGTCGGAGCATTCGCCCGAAGTACACTGCGACGCATCGGTGCACGGCGTGCCGTCCGGGCTCATCGCCGTGCAAGTCCCCTCGCTGCCGACGATGTTGCACGCCTCGGCGTTACCGTCGCAAACGGAGTCGCAACAAACTGTGTCGGAGCACTCGCCCGAAGCGCACTCTGTCGCGTCGGTGCAGGGATCACCCGGCAACAGTATTCCGACGCACATGCCTTCGCTGCCTGCGATATTGCAGGCTTCGTTGGGACCGCCGCACTCGGAGTTGCAGCACAGGCCGTCGCTGCAAAACGCCGAATTGCACTCCGAGCCGGTGGTGCAGGCCGCGCCGTCAGCTTGGAGCTGGAAATGCAGCACCGTCCACGGGAGGAGGTCCTGCTGGCGCGGCGCGGTGCCGGTCTGTGGGTTGAGGCGCGCCTCCCCGAGCACTACCCACGGAATGGCCAGCATGTCGTCGGCGGGCGTGAGCTTCGCCATATTCGCCTGTAGCGCCGGGTGGGCGGCCCGACCGATCTGCACCAGGAAGAGGTCCTCCCAGTCTCCGGCTTCGGTTCCGAAGACTGGCTGGTTGTCGAAGGGCATGTAGTCGAGGTCGTCGAGGACCGACCTGGGCGGAACCAAGCCATAAAATTTAAGTGGATCCGACCCGGTCCGGTCGTGAACGTGGTACATGCCCAATCGGTGGCTGGTCGACTGCTCGTATGCATTGTGGTCGATGCCGACGACGACGAACAGGTCGTCCGGCCCGGCGATATGGTTCTCCAACATCGGAG
>JAJFJX010000403.1 GCA_021773655.1 Panacagrimonas sp. | reverse complement strand
GCCGCGGCTGGCGCCGGTGACCAGCACCCATGAGAGCTCAGCGTTCATTGCAGGGGCCGCGATTCAATGGTGAGCGCGTAGCCCGATTCGAAATTGCTCAGCCACAACGTGCCCTGCCAGGGATCGGCGCCGGCGTAATGCACCTCGGCGATCAGGCGACCCTGCCGGCGCAGCCGGCGCGTCGCCGGAGACGGCTGGCTGACTTCCCAGACGCTGCCTGCGAACGCCCGTTGCAGGGCCGACAACGGCCACAGCGCGAGCTGCAGGTCGGCCACGATGCGCCGCGGGTCCAGCGCGCCCGGTGCCTGCGCGGTCGACTGCGTTGCCAGCGAGTGACCGTCGTGGCGCAGGCTGAACCAGCGCTGCCCATGGCCGCTCAGTCCGATGATGCTCAGGCGCTGTGCGTCGACGTCGACGACACACTGGAAGACCAGATCACTTTCACGAAAAGCGCCGTGCACGATCTGCAGCACGCCGACCGTGCGTTCCAGACTGGCGGGTGTGAGCAGCGGCGGCGGCTCGGGCATCGTCAGTGCGGGCAGCAGGCTGCAGGCAGACATCGCCAGCGCCAGGGCAGCGAGCGACAGGTTTGCGCGGCCGCGCTGCGCGACGCTCGAGGCAGCGCGCGGTTTGCGCGCGAGGACGTTCACGCGTGCTCCGTCGGGATGGCGGCGGCGGGCCGCTGCAGCAGCAGCGCCAGCACCCAGGTGAGGCCGACGCCGATCAGCAGGGTCAGGCCGATGGCGCGGATGAACGGCGTGGCGCTGAACGAGAGCAGGCCGTAGGAGAGCATCGCGCCAAGTGTCGACAGGCTGATCGCCAGCACCGTGGAGCCGCGCGACGCGAGGCCCTCGCGCAGAAAGACCGCGTAGTCCACGCCCAGCCCCAACACCACGAACAGGCCCAGTACGTGGAACAGATTCAGCGCCCCGCCCAAGCCTCCCAACAGTGCAATCGTCAGCAGGGCCGCGCACAGCGGCGCGGCCATCAGTTCCGTGGCATCCACCGTGCCGTAACGCAGGGCCATGGCGATGCCGATCAGCACGTAGGCGGCGGCCAGGAGCAGCAGCGCGAGTTCGCGGTAGCGCTCCAGCAGTGCAGATACCGTGGCGATCCGGTCCACGAACTGCACTCCGGGCATCGCCGCCGCCAGCTCGCGCAACGCCGAAAAATCCTTGATGCCGTTGAGACTCACGATGGAGCCGTAACCCTGATCGAGCGAACCCAGCCACAGGTCGCGCCAGGGCAGGGATGCGGCAATGGCCAGCCAGTCCGCTGCGAGCAGCGGCGGCGCGGTGACGGCAAACTCGTCCAGGCGCCGTGTCACCAGTTCGGGTGGAAATCCCAGGCGGTTCATCAGTGCGGGACCGATGCCGCCGTCGCGATAGACCTGCTCGGCCAGCAGCGCGCGATTGTCACGCTGCCGCTGCTGCGAGGGCAGCGCCAGACTGAGCGCGCGATAGCCGTCCATCGTGCGGTCGTCGACCTCGGCATCGAGCGCCTTGCGCAGATGCTCTTCGGTCTGCAGCACCGCTTCGGGCGTGGCGCCGTGGACGACGAAGAACTGGCTGTCGGGCACCGTCCCCAGCAATTCGCGCACGTGCAGATCGTCTGCGAGAAGCGCGGGCGCCGACTTGCTGAGCAGGTGGACGTCATCGGCAAACTCGACACGTGCCAGGCCCAGCAGCGCGATGAGGGCGATGGCCGCGACGCCAATCCTTGCGCGCGGTCCGCCGAACCGGGCCACCGCGCAATCGAGCGCCAGCGCCCAGCGCAGCGGCGATGGCTGGCCGGGGCCACTGCGCGCGGCGAGCAGCGGGTACCAGCACAGCACGCAGCCGCAGGCCACCATCAGTCCGGTGGCGGAGAAAACCGCCATCTGGCGCAGACCGGGCAGGGGCGTCAGGCCAAGGCTCAGGTAACCCAGCACGGCGCAGCCCATTCCCATGGAGATGCCGGGGCCGACGTGTCGCAGCGCCCGCCGGGGGGTCCAGTCGGCGGGGCTGCGGAACTGATCCGCCAGGAAATGGATCGAGTAATCCACCGCAACGCCGATCAGGGCGCTGCCGAAGACCAGCGCAATCAGGGTGACCTTGCCGAACAGGAGCTGGCACAGGCTCAGCGCCGCCAGCGCGCCGCAGCCGAGCACCAGCGCGCCCAGCAGCAATGGCCGCAACGAGCGGAACGTCAGCAGGATCATCAGCGCCACGCCGACCATCGACAGCGAACCGACCCAGCCGATCTCGCTGCGCGCGCGCGCGGTGGCCGCCGCTGCGTGGAGGATCACGCCGGACGACAGCACCTTCGCGCCGGCGTTTCGCGCCTGCGCCTCTGCAGCGCGGATCGCCGGCACGATGCGGTCCTGGACCTCAACCGAGAACGCCTCCTG
The DNA here is from genome assembly GCA_021773655.1 of Panacagrimonas sp. Lineage (GTDB taxonomy): Bacteria > Pseudomonadota > Gammaproteobacteria > Nevskiales > Nevskiaceae > Panacagrimonas. The sequence goes on along the minus strand of JAJFJX010000403.1, from coordinate 4,663 downwards.
ACCGATCTGTGCGCTGATCAGCACGTGATGGATGCCGCCCTTGTGCAGCATCAGCAGGCCCTGCTCCGCGCGCAGATCGCCGAAGCCCGCCGCTTGCTGCGCGATGAACGCGCCGAGGAAATTGAACGGGTCCTGCACCACCGGCAACGCCCGCGGCGCCAGGCCGGGACCATGGACATCGCGCAAGGCCTGCGCCAGCACCTGCGCGCCGTGATCCTTGCGCAGCGCCCGCCGCTGCGCTTCGGCCAGAAGACCGTGGCGATGCTCGTGATACAGGCGCCAATCCACGGTCCCGCCATCGGTTTCCAGCAGCACCGACTCGAACATGCGGGTCGTGCGCAGGCTGCCGGCGAACTGCGTGGCAGCGGCGCGCGCGTGTCCCGCATCGGCAGCCCCGATCAGAAAGATCAGCTTGCGCGACTGAACCCCGCTGTGTTGGCGCTGCGCGGCGGCGATCGCGGGTTCGAGTTCTTCCACCGGCAGCAGCGCGAAGAGATCGGTTTCAATTCGCAGTTGGGGCGCCACCACCCGCGCGAACAGCAGGACCAACGCCGCCATCGCCGCGGTCCACAGCCAGAAGCGCCAGCGGACGCCGTCTTTCTCAGCGCTCAAGGCGCTGCTGCTCTGATGCAGTGAGGCTGGACCGTGGCTGTGCCACTGCCATGAGCTCGATCTCGGTGCGGTCGCCGGTGGCCTCCAGGATGCTCACCTGCTGCAACTGCCCGGCGCCGCCGAGTGTGATCTGGTGGAACCAGCCCACCAGCGCGGCGTCGCGTGGACGCAGCCCGAGCTGCCATTGCGGAGTCTGTGATCCGAGTTCCATCCAGAACAGGTCGAAACTGCGCGCAAGCGTGTCCACATCCAGCGCGAGCACCGCGAAGAACATCGACGCCGCGATGTCCAGGCCCGGCGCGTGACCACCGTCGCGGCGCCAGACCAGTTCCGCATCCAGCGGCACCTGGGTGTGCCACCAGATTCCGAGATCGCGGACCAGCAGGAATTCGCCAGTGGAGGTCAGCGGTCGCGGAATCTCGCGCAGAAACTTGCGTTGGACGTAGCGGCCGCGCAGAACCTGGACCTGTTCGATCTCCGGCATTGCCGCTTGCAGGCGGTTCTGTGCCTGCTGCGGCGTCTGCGGGTGCTCGAACACATCGGCGGCCAGCAGGGGCGCGGCCAGCAGCAGGGCGATCAAGCCGCACGGTACGGGATTCACTGTCGTGAGCGCCCGAACAGCAGCCGGGGAAGTCGCATGCTCATGCCCAGGATCAGCCGCAGGTGCATCCAGGTCAGGCGCAGGTTGTCGCGCAGCATGCGGAAGTGGGACACGCCGTCGACCGGGTAGGTCACCTGCGTCGGCACGCTCAGCACCCGTACGCCACGCCAGAACATGCGCACCATGATCCCGGTGTCGAAATCCATTCGGCGACCGACATCGCCTTCGTCCCAGACCGACAGCGTGGTGGACAGCGGATACACGCGAAAGCCGCACATCGAATCGCGGATCTCGAACGAAAGGGTTTCGACCCATACCCAGAAATGGGTCAGGTAGCGACCGTAGAAGCGTAGTGGGGGGACCGAAGCGTCGAACCTCGGAACACCGGTGACCAGTGCGTGCGGCTGCGCACGCGCGCATTCCAGCAGACGCGGCAGATCGGCGATGTCGTGCTGGCCGTCGGCGTCGATCTGCACTGCGTGCGTAAAGCCCTGCGCCAGCGCGCGGGCGCAGCCACTCATGACTGCGGCGCCCTTGCCGCGGTTCTGCGCCAGTCGATGCAGATGCAGCCACGTCGATTCTCGCGTCGCGATTGCGTGCAAGGTTGGACGGCTCTGCGCGCCGCTGCCGTCGTCGACGATCCAGCAGTCCAGTCCGAAGGGCTTGAGGCGATCGATCACCGCAGCAATCGCGCGTTCATGCCGGTAGAACGGAATGACGATGCACGGCCGGAACGGCGCAAGCCGGGTGCTGATGACCGCCGCCGCCGGCAACAGCGCGTCGGCTGTGTTCATGGCGCAACCCGCGCGGCGAGCACCTGCGCTCCGGCGGAACTCGGCGCCACGGCCGGCCCCGGCAGCGGCGGGAGTGTTGTCGCCATCACGCTGAAATGCTCGACCAGATAGGCCGTTATGCGGCGAGCATTGTGCGACTCGCTGGCCCCAGGGGTGATCAGTGCGAGCAGGCTGATCGGCTCGCCCACGCTCAACCGCCAGTGCGGGCGCCGCGAAGGTACGCGGTACCAGACGTCGGCCTTGGTCAGTGAGCTTGGGCAGCACAAAATGCAGACCGGCAACAGATCACAGCCGGCGGCCAGCGCGATGTGGGCGGCCCCGCGCTTCATCTTCAGCAACTGTCCCGGCACGCTGCGCGTGCCTTCCGGGAACACCAGCAGCGAGTTTCCGGCCTGCAGTGTCGCCACGCAGTTGCCGATCAGGTGCTGCGGTGCGCTGTTGGGGATGTAGTCGGCCCAGCGCAGCAGCGTGCGCAGGAAGGGTTTGCGCATCAGCGCATCCTTGACGATGCAATCCATCTGCGGCGTGTGCGCGCCGATGAAGAGCATGTCGATCAGGCTGGGATGATTGGCCACCACCAACTGGCCGGGCACCTGCAGCCGCTCGAAACCGTGCAGCTCGTAACTGATCACGCCCAGCCTGCGGCCCATGCCGATCAGAAAGCCGCAGCCAAGCATCAGGACGCGGCGCACGCGTCGGCGCATGGTCGGCCGGTCCGGCGACATCAGGCGGATCAGCGGTAGCACCGTCACGCTGGCAAGCACACAGGCCAGTCCGAACACGGCGAAGCACAGACCACTGCAACCCGCGCGCCACAGATGATCCAGCCGCTGAAACCAGGGGCTCATGTGCGCGCCGGCCGCTGCGCGTGCAGCGGTGCGGCAGTGAACAGGCCTTCGACCTCCAGCAGCAGATCGCGACGGCAGATGTCCGCGCACAGCCACAACAGCGGTACGTCGACCCCGAACAGCGCCGTTGCGCGCGCCAGCAGCAAGCGCCGCAGGTCCTGGTGGCGGACGTAGATGCGCAGCGCGACAGCGCGAAATGCGCCCGCCGCGGGCTGGCGGGCGGCAGCCTGTTGCAGCAGGGCCTGCAGGTTGCGGAAGGTTTCTTCGAGTTGCATCAGCGGATCGTCGGGGTGCAGTGATCGGTGGCCGACGATGCTCGCCGTGCCCGAGACGAACAGGTGAATACCGTCCGGCCAGTGCTTGAGCAGGGCGCGCGAAAAGCTCGGGCTGCGCGGCCCATACCGTGCGGGGTAGTGAAAGGCGCTGAGCTGCCGCGGATTCTCGACCTGTTGGCCGGGTGCGCGTGCAGCCAGGAAACCCACCGTCATGCTGCCGTCGTGGGTGCCGATCGCCGTGGCCGCGGGCAGTGAGCGCTCGAAACCGGATTTGAGCGCATGCGAGTCATGACGGCCGCGATTGAACTGTCGATAGCGTTCGGCGTCACCTTCGCCGCGATTGATGTCAGGCAGAAAATTCCACATGCGCAAGCCGAAGGGATACCCCAACTGGCGTTGAAGCCGATCGATGCGCAGATAAGCCTGCGTGGTGGCGGCCGTAATGTCAGCGCTGTCGGGTTGCGCCAGGCGCAGATGGCCGAACAGCACCTCGCCGTTGTGCGCAAAGCCGACGTCTTCGGCCCAGCCGTGCTGCACCGGCAGGCGGCTGCGCCACACCTCACGCACGGGCACGCTGCCGAGTTGCGTGAGGGATACATCCACCTGTCGCGGGTCGCGCGCCGTCTCCGCGCTGCGACCGAATCGCAGGCAGGCGAGCACTTCGGCGTCCAGATCCGCGCGGGTGTCGGTCTCATAGGCCAGCCGATAGGAGCAGCGAAAGGTGTCGGGATCGGGCGCGATGAGGGACTCTGGGGCCGCCGCGGACGTGTGGAGGAAGCTAACGGGCAGTTGAAGCAAGCCGCCGTGGCAGGGTGACCACGGCTTCGTGCAGCGTCTGTTCGATGCCGCACATACGAGTGCCTCAGGTGCCGGGTCTAATGTTCGTGCGGTCGCGCACCGACGCCACGTTTTCCGATGGCCGAAGCTGCTGCGGCCTATCGAGGAACTTCGTGCATGTCCGTATCCACCACTCCAGAGCGGGAACTGGCGCATCTGCTGGTCAACGCGCTCAACCTCGAAGAGGTCGATGCCGCGCTCATCGATCCGGACGCGCCTCTGTTCGGCAGTGGCCCCGGCAGCCTTGGACTGGATTCCATCGACGCGCTGGAGATCGTGCTCGCCATTCAGCAGGAATATGGCGTGGAGCTGCGAGCCGCCGACGAGACCAGTCGCCAGGTGTTCGGCTCTCTGCGTGCGCTCAGTGAGCACGTGCAGAGTCTGGTTTCCGGGTGATGGCCGTTCCCCCGCACCCGGTTCTGCATCACTGGTACCGCGACGAGGCGGAGCGCCGGCAGCGGATCGATGCGCTGTTCGACGCCTCCGCCGGACATTACGACCGCATCAACCTGATGATGAGCCTGGGCTCCGGGCGCAGTTACCGGCGCCAGGCCTTGCTGCGCGCCGGCCTGGCAGCGGGACAACGCCATCTGGACGTCGGTGCGGGCACTGGCGTGATCGCGCTGCTGGGACAGGAGATCGTCGGGCCCTCGGGTGAGGTCGTGGCGCTGGACCCCAGTCCCGGCATGCTCGAAA
>JAJFJX010000402.1 GCA_021773655.1 Panacagrimonas sp. | reverse complement strand
TGTCCGAATCCCCTTGCTGACGACTGCACGGAGCGCAAACGCATGTCCATGAATCCAGAGCGTCGGGACTGGCGGCCATGGCTCAAGGCCAATCATGGCCTGCGCATGGACGCCAACAGCGATGCCTGGGCGCCGGACCGGCGCGAACTGCACCTGAGCCGCTACCGCTTCGCCGCGCAGCGCTGCGCAGGTCAAGACGTGCTCGACGCCGCGTGCGGCACCGGCTACGGCAGCCGGCTTCTGGCAGGGCAGGCGGCGTCGGTGGTCGGCGTGGACATCTCCGACGACGCAGTGGAGTACGCGCGTGCGGTCTACGCTTCGCCCAACACGCGTTATGTCCAGGCGCCGGTGGAGTGCACGCCGCTGGCGAACGCTGCGTTTTCCACCATCGTGTCGTTCGAGACGCTCGAACACACGCTGGCACCGGTCGCGACCTTGCGCGAGTTTGCACGCCTGCTCCGGGCCGATGGTCAGTTGATCGTGTCCACGCCCAATGGCTGGGGCTACACCAAGGATCATTTCTTCGACATCGATCAGGACCTGTTCGAAGCGCTGCTGGGCGCAAGCTTCGATCGCTGGGAGCTGTACTACAACAATTCGGGCAGCCGTCGCGGCTACTCGCGACAGGCCGGGATCGGCCCGCTGGCGGCATTGCGCGAAGGCCGCGCCGAATGCCTGATCGCGGTCTGTTCCGGGCCCCTGCCGGCGGGAGACGATGACTCGCGCCACACCCAGTGGATGCTCGAGGTGTATCGCAACGCGATGTGGCGGCACCGCCAGTTCCAGAAGGCCGAAAAGCGCTTTCGAAGCTGGCCGCTGAACCTGCTGGCGCGTCACTGGGGCTGGCAAGGACGGACCCCTGAAGCTCGCGGATAGTCTGTATCGCCTGGGCATCGCCTGGCGCGGGCCGGCGTACTGGCACTGGCGCTACTACGGGCGCGACTACCAGGCGCGGCGCGTGGACGGCGGCGGCTGGCAGGTGCAGGCGCTGGGCCATCGACTGTCCTGCGCGAACCTGCAGGGCGGGTTGGCGTCGGGCGGCACCCTCCACATCGTCCTGTCCGGCCCGTCCATCGCCGCCATCGGGCAGCCGGCGCAACTGGCGCGGCATCCGACCGTGGTGGTCAACGGCTCGTTCCAGATCCTGCGCGACGCCGGCTGCAGGGCCGATCTGTACGTGGTGTCGGATGTGGGCTTCGTGCGCCGGCAGTGGTCGCGCTTCGTCGCCGGGGTTCAGGCCTCGCGCGCGCTGGCAGTGGATCACCGCGTGCTGCTGGAGGTGCTGCGCCGCGACCCGGGCGTGCTCGAAGGCACCGCGCTGCGCCTGTTCGACAACCTGCTGCGGCCCTACGGACGCCCGTCGTGTCGGTGGGTCCGCGCCATGCCCCCAGGGGTGTTCGGCGAGGGACGCACTGGCGTGTTTTCCGCCGATGCCGTGTTCGGTTATCACCCGTCGTGCACGGTGGCCTATCTGGCACTGCAGATCGCGGCAACGCAGCGCCCGGCGCGCATCGTGCTGTTCGGCCTGGACCTCGGCGGCGGCGGTGCGCGCTACTACCCGGAGGCCCGGGCCGAGCAGTCGATGCTGCAGCAGGACCTGCACGGCTGCATCCTGCCGCACTTGGCGCTGGCGGCGCGCGCGCTGGCGACGATGGGCATCGAGGTGCGCAATGCCACGCCGGACTCGGCGTTGCCCGAATCGGTCATCGCACGCCTGTCGCCGCACGATTACCTGCAGGGGCTTCATCAGGCCGACCCCGGACCTTCGGCATAATTTGGCGCTGTCACCCGGGTACCGCGCTTCCGCACACCGTCATTCGTGATCCTGTCCAACCGACATAATTTCCTGTTCGTGCACATCGCCAAGACCGGCGGCACCAGCGTGCGCGCTGCGCTCAAGGCGGTGCAGTGGAAGGATCCCTACTATCTGGCTCAGTTCATCTGTTCGCGGCTGTCGCATGCCACCGGACATCGCATCGCCGCCAAGCTGCCGCGCCACGCCAGGATCGTGTGCGCGCAGGAGATGCTGCCCCGGGAATTCTTTGACGGCCTGTTCAAGTTCGCCTTCGTGCGCAATCCCTGGGATCTGCAGGTGTCGAGCTATCACCACCTGCGGCGCGAACGTCCGCACCTGCTGCAGGGGCGTGAGAGTTTCGAGGCATTCACCCTTTACAAGCTCGACCCGCAGCGGCCCTGGCAGTACCACCTGGATACCGCGGTCACGCCATTGACCGATTACCTGGTCGACCTGCACGGCAACGTGCTGGCCGATTTCATCGGCCGCTACGAACGTCTGCAGGACGACTGGGACCAGGTCTGCCGCCGCATCGGCATCGCCACGCCGGTGCTGCCGCACAAGCGTCAGGCCACCGACCGCGAGTCCGACTACCGAAGCTATTACAGCGACGCGCTGGCCGAGCGGGTCGGCGATCACTATCGTCGCGACGTCGAACTGCTCGGCTATCGCTTCGATCCGGTATAGACCCGGCCTGGACCCCGCCATGTGTGGAATCGCCGGCATCGTCATGCGTCACCCGGATGCCGACGAGGCGCTGCTGCAGCGCATGGCGGCGACGCTGAAACATCGCGGGCCGGAGGACACCGGCACCTATGGGTTCGAAGGCTTCGGCCTTGCACACACCCGACTGGCCATCATCGATCTGCCCGGCGGGCACCAGCCACTGTTCGATGCCGACCGGCGTTACGCACTGGTGGCCAACGGCGAGATCTACAACTACGTCGAACTGCGCCGGGACCTCGAGCAGCAGGGCGCGCGGCCGCTGACGGATTCGGACAGCGAGGTCGCCCTGCACGGCTGGGCGCAATGGGGCGCTGGGTCGCTGTCGCGCCTCCATGGCATGTACGCATTCGCGCTGCTCGACAAGGCGCGGCGCGAGCTGTGGCTGGTGCGTGATCGCCTGGGCATCAAGCCGCTGTACTACGCACAACTGGCCGACCGCGTGGTGTTCGGCT
>JAJFJX010000401.1 GCA_021773655.1 Panacagrimonas sp. | reverse complement strand
TGCTGGGCCTGCTGCTGGGGTGCGTCGCGCCGCTGACGTTCGCAGCTTCCGCAGCTTCGGCCGAAGAGGAGCTGCGCCGCTTCGTCGAGCAGGTCGACACCTTGTCCGGCCGCTTCGTGCAGACCCAGACCGACGAACACGGCGAGATCCTGTCGTCCGGGGCGGGCACGGTGGCGATCTCCAAGCCGGGCCGGTTCCGCTGGGCCTACGAGCAGCCCTATGTGCAACTGATGGTCTGCGACGGCCAGCGCATCTGGGCCTACGATCCGGACCTGGCGCAGGTCACCGTGCGGCCGGCGGCCGAGGCCCTGGCCGGGACACCGGCCGAACTGCTGGCTCAGCGGGCGCGACTGGGCGAGCGCTTCGTCATCGAGGACCGCGGCATGGAGCAGGACCGGCGCCGTGTTCACCTCACGCCGCGCGCCGAGGACAGCGAATTCCGGTCCATCGAGCTGTGGCTGCGCAACGGCACGCCAATGCGCCTGCGCTTCACCGATCCGCTCGGCGGCGCCACCGAAGTCGAGCTGCGCGACCTCAGGGTCAACGAGCCGATCGATGACGCCGAATTCCGTTTCGTGCCGCCACCCGGGACCGAGGTGGTCGAGGCGGTGACGGCCCCGTGAATCCACGGGCGCCGCTGGCCGAGCGCATGCGTCCGCGCGTGCTCGACGAAGTGGTTGGCCAGGATCACCTGCTTGGCGCCGGCGCTCCGTTGCGGACGCTGGTCGAATCGGGAAACGTGCCGTCGCTGGTGTTCTGGGGGCCACCCGGAGTGGGCAAGACCACGCTGGCGCGCCTGATCGCGCTGCATGTCGACGCGCGCTTCCTGACCCTCTCGGCCGTGCTGGCCGGGGTCAAGGACATCCGCGAGGCGGTGGCCGAGGCTCGCGCCGCTGCAGGGGGCCTGACGCCGCAGCGCACCGTGCTGTTCATCGACGAGATCCATCGCTTCAACAAGGCGCAGCAGGATGCGCTGCTGCCGCACGTCGAGGACGGCACCCTGACCCTGGTCGGCGCCACCACCGAAAACCCGAGCTTCGAGCTCAACGGTGCCCTGCTGTCGCGGCTGCGCGTGATGGTGCTGCGCGCGCTGGACGACGCCGCGCTGCTGGCCCTGCTGCAGCGTGCGCTGACCGACGCGGTGCGCGGCCTGGGCCAGCCGGACGATCACCTGCCGCCGGCCTGGCTGGTGCGCATTGCCGAGTCCGCAGACGGTGACGCCCGGCGCGCACTGATCCTGCTGGAAACCTGCGTCGAACTGCTGCGCGCCCGTGGCGCCGGGTCCGCGGCACCGACGGCGCAGCCTGACACGGTGCAGCTTGACACCGATCTGCTGGAGCAGTTGATCGGCCGCGGCATGCGCCGCTTCGACAAGCTCGGCGAGCAGTTCTACGACCAGATTTCCGCCCTGCACAAGTCGGTCCGCGGCAGCGACCCGGATGCCGCGCTGTACTGGCTGGTGCGCATGCTCGACGGCGGCTGCGATCCGCGCTATCTCGCCCGTCGCGTGACCCGGATGGCCTGCGAGGACATCGGTCTGGCCGAGCCCGGGGCCATCCGCCTGTGCCTGGACGCCTGGAACACCTGGGAGCGCCTGGGCAGTCCGGAAGGCGACCTGGCCCTGGCCCAGGCAGTGGTGTACCTGGCCGGCGTGCCCAAGAGCAATGCGGTGTATCGCGCGTTCAAGTCCGCACGGGCGGCAGTGGCCTCGCAGGGTACCCTGGAGGTGCCGATGCATCTTCGCAATGCACCGACGCGCCTGATGGAAGACCTTGGCCATGGCAGCGGGTATCGCTACGACCACGACGAGCCCGAGGCGCATGCCGGCGGACAGTCGTTTCTGCCCGACCGACTCCTCGGCACCCGTTTCTACGAACCCACCGAGCGTGGCCTGGAAGGGCGAATCGCCGAGCGCCTGCGCAGACTGCGGGCGCAGTCCGGGGACGCGGCGTGAGCCTGGCCGTCTGGCTGGCCGTGGCGGCGGGCGGCGCGCTGGGCTCGACCGCCCGTTTCGCGGTGGGTCAGTGGGCGCGGGCGCTGGCCCCGGGCTGGCCGTGGGGAACCTGGACCGTCAATCTGCTCGGCAGCTTCGCCATCGGCCTGTTGATTGCCGTGTTTGCGCTGCGACCGGCACCGGAGTGGTTACGCCTGGGCCTGCTCAGTGGGCTGCTGGGCGGTTTCACCACGTTCTCCGCGTTTTCCCTGGAGTCGGTCGAGCTGCTGCGTAGCGGCGGTGTGGTCGACTTGGCCGGATACGTGCTCGCGACGCTGGTGTTCGGGCTGGCGGCCTGTGCGCTGGGCCTGTGGATCGGAAGGGCGCTGCTCGCGTGAGATCACGCGGACGCGGATAATCCGCCGCTCGATTGTTCCGATCTCCATATCCCTCATGCTCGATCCCCGACGTCTGCGCGCCGAACCCGAGGTCGTCGCCGCCCAACTGGCCCGCCGAGGCTTCGCCTTCGATCTCGACCGCTTCGCGGGGCTTGAGGCGGCGCGCAAGGACATCCAGACCCGCACCGAACAGCTGCAGGCCGAGCGCAATCAGGGCTCCAGGCGCATCGGTCAGGCCAAGTCGCGCGGCGAGAATGCCGCTCCGATTCTCGCCGACATGGACCGCATCAAGGCCGAACTGGGCGACAACGAAAAGCGGCTCGACGCCCTGCAGGCCGAGGTCGAGGACTTCGCCCTGGGCCTGCCCAACCTGCCGCAGGCCGAGGTGCCGGACGGCCGCAGCGAGGACGACAACGTCGAGTTGCGGCGATGGGGCCGGCCGCGCGCCGCGGAGGGCATGCGCGACCACGCCGATCTCGGCGAGGCGCTGGGCCTGATGGACTTCGCCGCCGCGGCCCGCATCACCGGCGCGCGCTTCACGGTTCTGCGTGGCGCCCTGGCCCGCCTGCAGCGGGCGCTGACCCAGTTCATGCTCGATGTCCACACCCGCGAGCACGGCTATGAAGAGCTCTACGTCCCGTACATCGTCAACGCTGCATCCCTGCGCGGCACCGGCCAGTTGCCCAAGTTCGGCGACGACCTGTTCGCGCTGAAGAACCAGGGCGGAGACCAGGACTGGCGCCTGATTCCGACCGCCGAGGTGCCGGTCACCAACCTGCTGCGTGACCAGATTGTCGACGCCGGGCAACTGCCGGCCCGGTGGGTCTGCCACACCCCCTGTTTCCGCGCCGAGGCGGGCGCGGCCGGCCGCGATACCCGCGGCATGATCCGCCAGCACCAGTTCGAGAAGGTCGAGCTGGTGCAGGCGGTTTTGCCGGAACACTCCCGCCAGGCACACGAAGAACTCACCGCCCACGCCGAGGCAATCCTGCAGAAGCTGGACCTGCCCTACCGCACGATGCTGCTGTGCGGCGCGGACATGGGATTCGCGGCGGCGCGGACCTATGACATCGAGGTCTGGCTGCCGTCGCAGGGCCGGTATCGCGAGATCAGTTCCTGCACCAATTTCGAGGATTTTCAGGCGCGGCGGATGCTGGCGCGTTATCGCACCGCGGACAGCAAAAAGCCCGAACTCGTTCATACGTTGAACGGTTCGGGCCTTGCCGTCGGCCGGACCCTGGTGGCGGTGCTGGAAAATTACCAGCGGTCCGACGGTTCGATCGAGGTGCCGGCGGTATTGCGGCCCTATTTCGGCGCGGACTTGATTTCGCCACCGACCTGACAATGCAGGTCAAGCGCGGCAGCGCATGGCCGCCGCGCGAGGTGAATCAGTCGCACTTTCCGAGCTTTGCGCACTCGGCATCTGCATTGCCCTGCTGCTGATCGCCGAACACGCGTTCAAGCGCCGGACCAAGGCCCCCCTTGCTGGAGGCGTTGCCGGCTGGTGTATTGGCGGACGCAAAGTCACTGGACAGGCCGCCGGAGACGGCGCCACCACCGCCGGTCACGCCGCCACCGGTCACGCCGCCGCCGCCCGACACCTGCGCGGTGGCCGCGCTGGCGAACAGGACCAGGGAGATCGCGGCAAGTTTGAGAATCTGGCTATTCATGGGGTAACTCCGGTTCCGTCCTGGGGACGGTCAATCTTCAGAACGTGAAGGTGTAGGCCAGGGTGCCGCCGAACTGGGCGTCCGAGCCGAAGCGTTCGCCGACGTTGACCGCACCCAGGGTCAGGACCAGCGGCTGGCCCCGGATCGGCGCCAGCGAGGCGGCGACGTTGGTGAAGCGCCCGGTGTGATCGACGATGACCGAAAAGTTGCGCGTGAAGTACAGCGCCAGGGTGCCGAATGCGTTGACGCCGTCGTCACCGATGCTGTTGGTGAAGAGGCCGTCGCCCAGACCCACAGTGGCGACCAGCGCCAACCGGCGCGAACCGGTGTCGATGGCGAAGACCTTGCTGGCGTTGGCAAAGACGCTGGATTGGTTCTGATCCTCGGCCTCGCCCCAGCGGCTGGTGCCGATGACGCCGGCAGACACCGCCGCGCCACCGGGCAGGTTGGTGTGCAGCTTGAACGACAGCCCACCGGATTCGGCGAAATCATCGGAATCCGCGTTGCCGGTCAGGTCCCCGGAGCCGGTCAGCGAGGTGGTGACGACGGCCACTTCCAGGCCGGCGTAGCGATCAGCATCGCCCAGGCCCACCACCAGTGCGGCACTGCCGTCGAAGTCCTCGTCGTCGCTGACCTGCTGGCCGTTGAACTCGTCCGGCAGGGTCTGTCCGTAGACACCGAGGCCGATGGCGCCCCAGTCCGCGCCGAAGGCGATGGGGGAGCCGAACGAGGCACCCGCATAGGAATTGGGCGGAGTCTGCGGGACTGAAATGGCCGCGCCCTGCGCCAGGGCCGCGCCCGACATCAGGGTCATGGCTGATACCGCAATCGATGCCGCTATGACCTGGACCTTCATGACTTGGATTCCCCGTGCAGTTTGTGCAGTTGATTGGCGACGTTGGCGTCGTGCCCCTGGGCAATGTAAGCGTAACGCCTCAAATGTGACAAGCCTGCGCCAAGCACTTGTGGGAGCTGGATTCGCGCAGACCGGGTTCCAGCGCCGATGAACCTTCGCTGTGCCCGGCAAGCCGGGTGCAGCCAGCCTCGGCAGGCATCGGGGTTGCGCCCATAAGACGCAAGGCCCGCACCGGTGGTGCGGGCAGCCGAGGTGTCCTGTGGGGGGCTGTCGACAGGGCTTGGGCTCGGGCTTTGGCCGATGGCCAGCCGCCGATCAGTCCTGGAGCTGGACGGCCGCGCGCCGGCGAAGCCGGCGCACACTTTCCAGCGCGTCCTGCGCCGGTTGATAGGCCAGATCCAGCGCGTCGAGCTGCGCCAGGCAGGCGACCGGATCCTGGTCCGCACGCAGGTCGTAGGCATCGAACCCGCAACGGTGCAGTGCCACGATCTGGTCACGGACCACGGCGGCGCCGGTGGCCCGCAGCTGCCCGCGGTAGCCGAAGCGGTCGCGCAACAGACGCGCCTGGGAGTAGGCGCGGCCATCGGCAAAGCCGGGAAAAACCAGGCAGATCAGATCAGCCCGGGCCAGATCGGCCGCGATGGGCACTACATCCACGTGATTGTCGAGGCGCACGCCGACGCGCCCCTGGCGTGCTCGCAGAGCCGCTGAATCGGTCTGCCAGCGCGCCAGACTCACCAGGATGTCGGTGTTCGACGCCGGTATCGCCGCATCGTCTGCCAGGTGGAGGTAAGGGTCGGGCTGCAGGCCGACCCGCATCAGGATCGAGCCGCTCATGCGGCTGCCTTGACCGGGTACAGGCGCGTCTTGAAAGGCGCCATGCCGACCCGGCGGTAGGCGTGCAGGAAGGTCTCATCCTCGTTCTGACGCAGTTCCAGATAGACCTCGACGATGGTCTGTACGGCGTCGGCGATGGCATCGCGCGCGAACGAAGGGCCGGTGCGGTCACCGAGGCTGGCATCGTTTTCGGCCGAGCCGCCGAGCGTGACCTGATACCACTCCTCGCCTTTCTTGTCGACGCCGAGCACGCCGATATGGCCGACCGTGTGGTGGCCGCAGCCGTTCATGCAGCCCGACATCTTGAGCTTGATGGGGCCGATGTCGTGCTGATGGTCGAGGTTTTCGAAGCGATCGAAGATGTCCTGCGCCACGCCGATGGAACCGGCATTGGCCAGCGAGCAGAAGTCCAGGCCCGGGCAGCAGATCAGGTCGGTGAGCAGGCCGATGTTGGGCGTGGCCAGGCCGAGCGCATCCAGGGCCTGCCACAGCGGGTACAGGTCGCCCTGGGCGACGTCGGCCAGCACCAGGTTCTGGTCATGGGTGGCACGCAGCTCGCCGAAGCAATAGCGGTCGGCCAGCTCGGCCAGCGCATCCATCTGCGCATCGGTGACGTCGCCGGGGGCCACGCCGTTGGCCTTGAGCGAGACGAATACCACCGCGTAGCCGCTCTGGCGGTGGGCGTGCAGGTTGCGCCGGGTCCAGCTGGCAAAGGCCGAATCCTGTTCCAGATGCGCGCGGTAGCCGGCGTCCTCTTCTGGCAACGAGGCGTACTCGGGAACGGTGAAATGCGCGCGCATGCGCTGGATCTCGTCTCCGGCCAGCTTCAGCTCGCCGTTGCGGATGCGCGCCCATTCCTGTTCCACCATCTCGATGAATTTTTCCGGCCCGGTTTCCTTGACCAGGATCTTGATGCGCGCCTTGTAGATGTTGTCGCGCCGGCCGAGCAGGTTGTAGACGCGAAGCACCGCTTCCAGGTAGCTGAGCAGGTCGGCCTCGGGCACGAAGTCGGCGGTCTTGACGCCGATGATCGGAGTGCGGCCCAGGCCTCCGCCGACGTAGACCTCGTAACCGAGTTCGCCGGCTGCGTTGCGCACGATCTGCACGCCGATGTCGTGTACGCGGATGGCGGCACGGTCGCTCTGCGCAGCGCTGAACGCGATCTTGAACTTGCGCGGCAACCAGTTGAATTCAGGATGGAAGCTCGCCCACTGGCGGGTCAGCTCGCAGTACGGCCGCGGGTCGACCAGCTCGTCGCGGGCCACGCCGGCCAGGGGATCGGAAGTGATATTGCGAATGCAGTTGCCGGAAGTCTGGATGGCGTGCATCTCCACCGTGGCCAGGTCGGCCAGGATGTCCGGCACTCGCGCCAGTTCCGGCCAGTTGAACTGCATGTTCTGGCGCGTCGTGAAGTGGCCGTAGCCCTTGTCGTAAGTGCGCGCGATGTGCGCCAGCATGCGCAGCTGCGCGCTGGAGAGCAGGCCATAGGGGATGGCGATGCGCAGCATCGGTGCGAAACGCTGCAGGTACAGGCCGTTGCGCAGGCGCAGGGCCCGGTATTCCTCCTCCGGCAGCTGGCCGGCAAGGTAACGCTGCGTCTGGTCGCGGAACTGTGCGACGCGCTGGTCCACCAGCGCTTGGTCGTAGGCGTCGTAACGGTACATCGGGTCGGTATCCGAAATCGGTCGTGGCAGGGGTGTGCAGGCTAGCAGCCGCATATCAGACGAAACAGCATATGAGCGCTATATTCTCAGATGACTTGAGAATACGCTGCCGGCGCTCGCATCTCCGGCGCCCGCATCAGGCCACGTGCAGGGTTTCGGCCAGTTCCCGCGAACGCAGCGCGCGCTCGGCGGGATCCCGGATCGCAGCGATGTCGTCGACCAGCCGCGGGCTCAGGTGGGCGGCGAAGCCGGAGATGAACTCGTACATGTAGCCCCGCAGCATCATGTTGCTGCGAAAGCCGATATGCGTCGTGCTGGCCTCGAACAGGTGGTCGGCGGGCAGGGCTACCAGATCGGCGTCGGTCTGCGGATCATAGGCGAGGTCCGCGACGATCC
>JAJFJX010000041.1 GCA_021773655.1 Panacagrimonas sp. | reverse complement strand
GCCGCGGCAGCAGCGCCCGCAGGGTTTTCGGCGTCACGCAAGTCATGCTCGGTCTGGCCCCGTCGATCGGCATTGGCGGTGTGACTGGTGCGGGCGCGGAAAAGTGCCCGATCCGGATCGCGGGCGATTCCCTACAGGATTCATGCCAGCGAGTTTCACGGGGCAGACCGGTCCAGCGGATAGAATGGGCGGATGCGCAACCCCTACGAGCTGTTCGCCGGCCTGCGGTACACACGGGCCAAGCGGCGCAACCATTTCATCTCCTTCATCTCCGGCGCCTCGATGGTCGGCATCGCCATTGGCGTCACCGCGCTGATCACGGTGCTGTCGGTGATGAACGGCTTCGAGCGCGAGTTGCGCGAACGCATCCTGGGCATGGCCAGCCATGCCACCATCTCCGCCTATCGTGGTCAGCTCGAGGGCTGGGAGCGGGTGGCCGAGGCGGCTCGGGCGCACCCGGATATCGAGGCCGTCGCCCCCTATGTGGAGGGCGAGGGCATGTTGCGCATGGGGCAGGACCTGTCCGGCACGATGCTGCGCGGGGTGCTGCCAGAACAGGAGCCGACGGTGTCCGACATCGGCGCGCACATGCGCCTGGGTGCACTCGATACCCTGCAGGCGGGGGCCTACAACATCGTGCTCGGCTGGGAGTTGGCCCAAGCCCTGGGCGTGGCGCCTGGCGACAAGATCGACCTGATGATTCCAAGTGCCAGCATCACGCCGGCGGGCATCCTGCCGCGGTTCCGCCGGTTCACGGTGTCGGGCGTGTTCCGGGTGGGCATGTATGAGTTCGATCGCGGTCTGGTGCTGATCCACCTGGCCGACGCCCAGACGCTGTATCGCATGGGCAGCGGCGTGACCGGAGTGCGCCTGAAGCTGCACGACATGTTCCGTGCGCCGCAGGTTTCGCGCGAGCTGGCAGAGACCCTGGATGGTGTCTACTTCGTCAACGACTGGACCCGCAGTCACGCCAATTTCTTCCGCGCGGTGGCCACTGAAAAGATCGTGATGTTCATCATCCTGAGCCTGATCGTGGCGGTGGCGGCGTTCAACATCGTGTCCACCCTGGTGATGGTGGTGCAGGACAAGCAGTCTGACATCGCCATCCTGCGGACGCTGGGTGCGCGGCCGCGTTCGATCATGGCGATCTTCATGGTGCAAGGATCCATCATCGGCCTGATCGGCACGCTGCTTGGCGTGATCGGCGGCATCAGCCTGGCGCTGAACGTCGAGACCCTGGTGCCGCTGATCGAAGCGGCGACCGGGCAGCAGTTTCTTTCGCCCGATGTCTACTACATCAGCGACCTGCCTTCGGAGCTCAAGTCCTCGGACGTGGCGCGCATCGCGGCGCTGTCGCTGGCGCTGGGGCTGGTCTCCACGCTGTATCCGGCCTGGCGCGCGTCGCGGGTGCAGCCGGCCGAGGCTCTGCGCTATGAGTGAGCACCCCGACCCGACCGAGGTCACCCTGCGCGCCGCCGGGCTGGGCAAGACCTTCGACGACGGTCGCCTGAACCTGACCGTGCTGCGCAGTGTGGACCTGAGCGTGGCGCGCGACGAATGCATCGCCATCGTCGGGGCTTCGGGCTCCGGCAAGTCCACCCTGCTGCATCTGCTCGGCGGGCTCGACGCCCCCAGTTGCGGCGAGGTCTGGGTGCAGGGCCGCAAGATGTCCAGCCTGTCGGACGCCGCGCGCGGCGACCTGCGCAATCGGGAGCTGGGCTTCATCTACCAGTTCCACCACCTGTTGCCGGAATTCAGTGCGCTGGAGAACGTGGCGATGCCGCTGCTGATCCGGCGCCAGCCGCGCGCCAAGGCCTATGCCGCGGCGCGTGACCTGCTGGAACGCGTGGGCCTGGGCGAGCGACTGCGACACAAGCCCGGCGAGCTGTCGGGTGGCGAGCGTCAGCGCGCGGCGGTGGCACGGGCGCTGGTGACCCGGCCTGCCTGCGTGCTGGCCGACGAGCCAACCGGCAATCTGGACAGCGCCACCGCGGCGCGGGTGCTCGAACTGATGCTGGAACTCAACCGCGAACTGGGCACCAGCCTGGTGGTGGTCACGCACGATCTGGCCCTGGCGGGTCGCATGGCGCGCGTGCTCAAGCTGCAGGACGGATTGCTGGCTCCGGCCTGAGCGGGGTGTATCAGATGCTGCCGGCACGCGCCGCAGCCCGCGCTCGCCGGCGTGACGGTCCGCACGGGGGTGCCCCGGCACGCTCCCCGGACCACCGACCGGCAGCGGCCCCCGGGCAGCTCGGATGCTCGCCCGGGCTGTCGATACATCGACGTCCCGCGCTCACTCCTCTCCGGCCTCGGCGGCCTCGCGGCCGCGCTGCCGGATTTCGGCTTCCCGCCGCGCCTCTTCGATCTGCGCCATCACGCCGTCGACGTCGGCGGCGACCGTGCTGTAGACATAGGTGCCGGTGAGCACGCTGTCGGGATTCAGTTCGGCGCGCTCGTACAGTGACCAGATCTCTCTTGCGTATTCAGTGACCAGCAACTCGGGCGCGAACTGGGCGAAGTAGGCCTTCATGTTGCCGACGTCCCGATCGAGCATGGCAAAGGCGCCGTTGTGGCCCGATGCGTTGACCGCCTGCGGCAGGTCGATGATCACCGGTCCGTCGGTATCGAGCAGGACGTTGTATTCGGACAGGTCGCCGTGGATGAGCCCGGCACTGAGCATGCGCACGATCTGGCGCATCAGGAAATCGTGGTAACGCAGGGCCAGTTCCGCGCTGAGCGTGACTTCATTGAGTCGCGGTGCAGGATCTCCATGCTCGTCGGCAATCATTTCCATCAGCAGTACGCCGCTGAAGTATCCCCGCGGCTGCGGCACGCGCACCCCGGCGTCCGCCAGGCGATAGAGCGCATCGACCTCGGCGTTCTTCCACGCCGATTCCTGTTCGCGCCGCCCGTGGCGTGAACCCTTGACCATGGCGCGCGCTTCGCGGGTGCCGCGTGACTTGCGACCCTCCTGGTACTGCGCGAGCTTGTGGAAACCACGCTGGTTGGCCTCCTTGTAGACCTTGGCGCAGCACAGCACACCACCGCTCTGGACCAGGTAGACCGAGGCCTCCTTGCCGCTTTTGAGCGGACGGACCACGGCATCGACGACGCCTTCTTCGACCAGGGGCTGCAAGCCCGGTGGGATCTTCATGGGGTACACAATCTTGGAATCGGAGTGCGATTGTCCCAGTTCGCGCGTATCGCCGTGCTGGTGTCGGCAATCATCATGCGCCGGACGGTCAAACGGGCCGCCGCCCACTGGGGCGGCGGCCCCGCGGCCGGCGGGCCGGCGACGCTGCAAGG
>JAJFJX010000005.1 GCA_021773655.1 Panacagrimonas sp. | reverse complement strand
CGACAGGATCCACTGCCGCACCGCCGCCCAGAGCGGCTGCCAAACCCATGCCCTGGTTGGTGGTGCGGGTGTCGAGCTGATCGATGTCCGTTGCGTTCTGGGCGACACCAGCTTCGGCGGTGTCCAAGCGGCCATCGATGGCGCCGACGTCGGCGACCACGCCGGCAATGGCAGCGGTGTTCCCGGCGATCTGCGTCGTGTGCGTTGCAATCGTGGATTCGGCGGTGTCGAGACGATTGTCCAGCTCCGTGATCGCGTTCGTGTTGGCGGTCACGTTCTGGTTGGTGGCAAACAACTGCGAGCCATTCACCGCATCGGTGCTGGTGGCACTGACCTCGCCGGCGGCGACATTGACAATCTGGCGCTCCGCATCGACGTCGCCCACGGACACGGTGTTGGCCTCGGTGGCGACCGAACCCATGCCCAACGCCACCGCGTTATCCGCATCAAAATCAACGAGGCTGTCCCGTCCCAGCGCCAAGCCGTTCGTAGCCCTGACTCTGCTGAATTCGCCTAAGGCCGTGCCGCCCTCTGACCTCACATCGGAGTTCGCGCCCAAGGCCACGCTGTCCGGGGCGCCATCCCCGATGATCGCCCCCGCCCCAATGGCGACGCCGCGATCCGAGCCGAAATTCACATTCGAACCCACGGATAGCCCGTTGCCGGCGCCGATCGAAATCGACTGATTGGCCCGTACAAGCGCGCCTGACCCCATGGCCGTGCTGAACTGGCCTGTCACCGTGGCACCGGACCCCACGGCCGTGCCGCGCGTGCCCGTGAGCTCCACCACCGCACCGGAACCCAGCGCCAGGCCATTGAGTGCACCTGACGAAGCACTGGATCCCAGGGCGATGGCATTGTCGGCAGTGGCCCCTGCCTGCACGCCGAACGCGATGGCGTTGAGGCCACCGGCGGTGACAGCGGCGTTGCGGCCGATGGCGATGCCGTTGGTGGCGCCTGCATCGACCCTCGTGCCGGCCTCGTCATCAGCCGAGTTGCCGATGGTCAGCGAAAAGTCCGCAGCGGCCGTGCTGTTGGCGCCCAGCGCGGTGCTGAAATCGCCGTCGGCTTCATTCTGATAGCCGAACGCCGTGCTCGCGGTGCCGTTGGCCTCGTTCTGGTGACCCATCGCGCTGCTGTCCTCGGCATTTGTAACGTTGTTGAAGCCGATGGCGCTGCTCCCTTCCCCGTCCGCGCCGTTGTCGAAGCCCACGGCCGTGGCGAAGTCGTTTCTCGCGGCATTGGAGTTGCCCACCGCGCTGGCGGCGATGCCGTTGGCGAAATTGTCGAAGCCGATCGCGCTGCTCTGCTCCATCGCGGCGTCGTTGCGGGCACCGATGGCGGTGCTGACAACCCCAGTTGCCTGATTGGAGGAACCCAGCGCGCTGCTCCCAAAAGCGTCCGCGTCGTTGTCGTAACCCACGGCGGCGCTGAATTGGGCCCGTGCGTTGTTGAAGTAGCCGACCGCGCTGGCGCCAACGCCGTTGGCGAAGTTGTCGAAGCCGATCGCGCTGCTGTCCTGCATCGCGGCTTGGTTGCTGAAACCCACTGCGGTGCTGTTGACGCCGGTCGCGCTATTGCTGTTGCCGAAAGCATTACTGCCCATAACCGTCGCCTCGTTGGCGAAACCGACGGCGCTGCTCTGGACGCCGAGCGCGCCATTGCCACGGCCGATCGCACTGCTGTCCTCACCCGCTGCGGTGTTGACGACGCCTATGGCGCTGCTGTTGACCCCGAGGAGGTCGGTGGTGTTGCCCAGACCCAGCGCAACACTGTTCTCTCCGTTCGCGTTATTGCCGCGGCCGTGGGCCGTGCTGGCGTTTCCGGCCGCCACGTTGTTGGAGCCCACCGCGCTGCTGCCGTCGCCGGGGGTGGAGTTGCCGAAACCCAGCG
This sequence comes from Panacagrimonas sp., assembly GCA_021773655.1. GTDB lineage: Bacteria > Pseudomonadota > Gammaproteobacteria > Nevskiales > Nevskiaceae > Panacagrimonas. Next base: position 1,346 of record JAJFJX010000005.1, on the reverse strand, counting down.
CGGCGCTGTCCAGTCCGTTCGCGATATTGCCGCGGCCGTACGCGCTGCTGCCATCTGCGAGCGCCTGATTGTCGGTGCCCACGGCGCTGCTGAGCCGGCCCTGCGCAAAGTTCAGGGTGCCGAGTGCGGTGGCGTTCACGCCGCTGGCCGTATTGCCGACCCCCACCGCAGAAGTGAGCTCGTTGATTGCAAAGTTGCCGTCGCCGATCGCGCTGCCCTGAAGGCCGGTCGCCGTGTTGCCGCGCCCGATCGCGCTGCCTGCGTTGCTCGCGGTATTGCGCACGCCGACCGCGCTGCTTTCGGGTACTCCCCCGGCGCCGCCCGTCGCGCTGTTCTGGATACCGCAGGCGAAGGTCCCGATACCGGCGCTGCTGCCGCCGGTCCCGCCTGCACCGTCGGCGTCGCAAACCTCGGCACGGACCTGCGAAGCGAAAGCCAGCAGAATTGCAGCGGACAGGGCACTACGGACAAAAACACCGCGACCGGCGGCAGGGGCAAGACGCTTCATGAGTTCTCTCCGAATAGGGGCGGCAGACACAGGAATGACGTGCCGGCTGGCGGGTGCCCTGGCATGGGTTGCAGCAGGTGGGTGAGTCGAAAGAAGACGGCGACCGGCGCGCGCGGCACGGTGGCGCCGTAGGGGTCAAAGCAGACGCGGGCTGAGGTGTCCAGCGGGAACAAGGCCAGTACGGCCAGGGCGATCAGGTGGCGAACCGCACCGCTGCGATCACGCCCCCGATTCCGTTCGACCCTTGCCGTCATGGCTCTCCCCTCGCTTGATCGCCGTTTCGACGAGGGAACCAGACTATTTACAAGCTGCTGTAAAGGCTAATAAATATTTGTTTCAGACTGTTGCACGACGAGCCACTTTTCTTGCATTTCTTGCGTAATCTTGCGGTCTGGAAGGTCGGGAGGGCGACTTCGTTGTGATTTGCCACGACTTGTTCTGCGTTTCTCTCTGGTCTAGTCTGGCCAGACTAAACTTGAGCGGAGGCGACATGGGCAAACCCATCAACATCCTCGAAGCCAAGACCTCGCTCTCCAGGCTGGTGGCGGCGGTGGAAAGTGGCGAACAGACGGAGATCGTCATCGCCCGCAACGGCAAGCCGGTGGCGCGACTGGTGCCGATGCCGGCTACGAAGCCACTGCGGCTGGGCTTGCTAGAAGGCAAGTTCAAGGCGCCCGACGATATCGACGCGCTGAACCCGGAAATCCTCAAGATGTTCGGCCTAGGCGATGATCCCGAGAGCCCGCCAGAGGACAAGGCCGGCGATCAGCCGTGAGGCTGCTGCTCGACACGCACATCGCAATCTGGGCAACGACCCGGGATGCGCGTATGGGTGCCG
>JAJFJX010000400.1 GCA_021773655.1 Panacagrimonas sp. | reverse complement strand
GCGGCAAAAGTCAGCCCGCGCACGCGGCACTCGACTTCCTCGAACACCGGCTCGTCCAGACGGTACTTGACGAACTCCAGCGCCGCGGCGCCGTTGTATGACACCATCGGGAACACGGACTTGAAGGCGGCCTGCAGGCCGTTTTCGCGCCGCTTGGCCTGTGGCAGTTCGGCCTGCAGGAATGCCCGGTAGGAGTCGATCTGCGTGGCGAGCAGGAACGGAATCTCGCGGGTCTCTGGGAGCTTGCTGAAATCCTTGCGGATGCGCTTTTTTTCGGTGAACGAATACGACATTCGTAACCTCGGTTTACAGCGGGAGAATGGAGAATCGGGAATCTGGATTCACCGGAAGCCTCAAGCTTCGGCGAATCCAGATTCCCCATTCCCGATTTCCGGCAACAGAAACGGAAAAGCCCGACCGGGGAAACTCGTTCCCCGGCCGGTCAGAACAACTGAACGCTGCGGACGGCAAGGATTACTTGATCTCGACCTTGGCGCCGGCGCCTTCGAGCTTGGCCTTCATGGCATCGGCATCGGCCTTGGACACGCCGTCCTTGACTTCCTTGGGTGCGCCTTCGACCAGATCCTTGGCCTCCTTCAGGCCCAGGCCGGTGAGCTCGCGCACGACCTTGATGACCTCGACTTTCTTTTCGCCGAACGAGGCCAGAACGACCGTGAACTCGGTCTTTTCCTCGACCGGGGCGGCAGCGGCGGCGGCCGGGCCGGCGGCCACGGCGACCGGGGCGGCGGCGGAAACGCCGAACTTGTCTTCCATCATCTTGACCAGCTCGACAATGTCCATCACGGACTTGGCGGCGATCGCGTCAAGGATTTCCTGATTGCTGAGCGACATGGTGTAACTCCTGAAACGTTGTGTGAGTGATGATTGAGCCTGAATACGGAACGACAACGACGCCTAGGCCGCCTGCTTGTCGGCAACGGCCTGGACCGTGCGGACGAACTGGGCGGTGGGTTCGGCGAGCGTGCGGACAAACTTGGACACGGGGGCCTGCATGACGCCCATGAGCATGGCCAGGGCCTGCTCCTTGGTCGGCAGCGAAGCCAGACGATCGAGATCCTCGGCCCCGTAAAGGGTGCCGCCGATCGCAACCGCCTTGACCACGAGTGCATCGTTGCCCTTGGCAAAGTCCTTGATGACGCGACCCACCGCACCCGGATCCTCCAGCGAGAATCCCAGCACGAGCGGTCCGACCATCACCGGCGACAGGCACTCGAACTCAGTGCCCTCCACGGCCCGCTTGACCAGCGTGTTCTTGATCACGTGCAGGTAGATCCCGTTGCTTCGGGCCTGCTGACGCAATACGTCGAACTTGCCGGCGCTCAGACCGCGATACTCGGCCGCAACAGCCGAGAGCGCCTTTGACGCGACTTCGTTGACTTCCGCAACCAGAGCTTTCTTAGCGTCCAACCTGAGTGCCATCGGAACTGCTCCTGGTGCTACTGCAGAAAATTCCAACCGCCCCGTTTCCGGGACGGCCACTTCACGGCTGCACCTTCGGCCCTGACGCGGCTTCCGGATTCACCGTCTGCGCAAGCGGCTGTACCAGCCTTTGAACCTTGTCGGCACTTGCGGTCTTTGACGGCGTGGCTTTCACCACACTTCAAAATCTTTCAGGAATCGGCGGACGGGGACCGTGAATCGCCAGCCGTGCCCGGTCTTGGTCGATGGTCCGGACGCCGACTCCAGGGTTTCACTCGGGCAGGCTGCTCACGTCCACCCGGATTCCCGGGCCCATGGTGGTCGACAGTGTCACCTTCTGAATGAACACGCCCTTGGACGAGGCAGGCTTGTGCTTGCGCAGATCACGCATCACCGCGGCCAGGTTTTCGAGGATCTTGTCCTTGTCGAAACTGGCGGCGCCGATCGAGCAGTGCACGATGCCGCCCTTGTCGGTACGGAACTTGGCCATACCCGACTTGGCGTTGCGCACCGCACCGGCGACGTCGGGCGTCACCGTGCCGGTCTTGGGATTGGGCATCAGGCCGCGCGGCCCCAGCACCTGACCGAGCTGGCCGACCACCCGCATGGCGTCGGGGCTGGCGATGACGACCTGATAGTCCAGTTCACCGCCCTTCATGCGCGCAGCCAGGTCATCCATGCCCACCGCGTCGGCACCGGCGGCCCTGGCTTCGTCGGCCTTGGCGCCCTGGGTGAAGACCGCGACCCTGACGGATTTGCCGTTGCCATGCGGCAGCACGGTGGAACCACGCACGTTCTGGTCGGATTTCTTGGCGTCGACGCCCAGATTCACAGCCATGTCCACCGATTCCTTGAACTTGGCGGTGGAGCAGGCAGTGATCAGTTCGAGCGCCTCTGCAAGCGGGTAAACCTTGCCCTGCTGGACCTTGGACGCAAACAGCTTCTGTCGCTTGGTGAGCTTCATCAGATCACTCCCTCCACGTCCACGCCCATCGACCGGGCGCTGCCGGCGATGATGCGCACGGCGGTGTCCATGTCCGCGGCATTGAGGTCCACCATCTTGATCCGGGCGATCTCCTCGAGCTGCTCGCGCTTGATCTTGCCGACCTTGACCGTATGCGGCGTCTTGGACCCCGACTCGATTCCGACCGCCTTCTTGATCAGATAGGTCGCCGGCGGCGTCTTCATGATGTAGGTGAAGCTCTTGTCCGAGTACACCGTGATGACCACGGGAATCGGCATGCCGGGCTCCAGCTTCTGGGTGGCTGCGTTGAAATCCTTGCAGAACCCCATGATGTTCACCCCCTGCTGACCCAGCGCGGGCCCGATCGGCGGTGACGGATTGGCCTTGCCGGCCGGAATCTGCAGCTTGACGTAGCCTTGTACTTTCTTCGCCATTCAATACTCCTGTTGGGTACGAACGCCTGGTGAGGGCTCCCCGGTATGTTTCGTGCGGCCCAATGCGTGAGGCGGGTAGGCGCGCGCCGCACGCCATTGGACGCCC
>JAJFJX010000399.1 GCA_021773655.1 Panacagrimonas sp. | reverse complement strand
GAAGCCACCCGCCTGGTCATGGAAAACCTGCAGACCGCGGTGGCCGATGGCGGCAACCTGCAGGCGCGCCAGAACATGGCGCTGGCCTCGTTCAAGGCCGGGGTCGCGTTCACCACTGCCGGGGTCGGCTATGTGCATGCCATCGCACACAACTTCGGCGCGTACTACCACCTGCCGCACGGCCTGGCCAACGCCATCATCCTGCCGCGGGTGCTGGAGTTCTCGAAGCCGCAGTGCACGCCACGGCTGGCGCGGCTGGCCGAGGTGGCAGGCCTGCGCAAGGCCGACGAGTCCGAATCCGAACTGGCCGATGCCCTGATCGCCCACATCCGTGCGCTCAACGCCGAATTCGGCATTCCCACCCAGGTCGACAAGCTGCGACTGGCCGACATCCCCGAAATCACCGGCAAGGCCCTGAGCGAGGCCTACTGGTTCTATGCCGTGCCGCGCTACATGGACCGGCCGGACTGCGAGGCCTTCATCCGCCAGATGCTGCCGCAGGCAGCCTGAGTCAGGTCGCGCCGCCGCCCGGGGAGGCCGCGGCCTGCTGGGGCGGGTCGGCCTCCCACTCGAACTTGGGCAGGGCCTCGCGGAACACCCGCTCCAGCTCCTCGCCCCAGGCCTTCTTGAGCGCGGCGTAGTACGGCGTGTCGATGTCCAGGCGCAGCTTGTGGGTCACCCGCAGGGCATCGCGCGGCACGATCGCCAGGTCCAGCGGCGGACCCACGGTGAGGTTGGACTTCATGGTCGAATCCAGGCTGACCAGCGCGCAGCGCGCAGCGTCCTCCAGGGTGACGTAGGTGCGGATGATGCGGTCCAGGATCGGCTTGCCGTACTTGCTCTCGCCGATCTGCAGGTAGGGGGTTTCGGGCGAAGCCGAGATGCAGTTGCCCTCTGGATAGATCAGGTACAAGGCAGGTTCCTCGCCATAGATCTGCCCACCGAGGATCAGCGTGCTGCGGAAATCCACCGTGTTCTGGCCTGCCTGCAGTGCCGATTCGCGCTGCGCGCGCACCGACAGGCCGCCGACATACTCCGCGGCGTCGTACATGTGACGCATCCGCGACAGCGCGTGCGGCGCTTCGAGGTTGTCGATGTCCCGCTGCAGGTTGGTCATGATCCACTGCGTGGTCGCCAGGTTGCCGGCCGACAGCAACACGAAGGTGTACTGACCCGCCTGCTCGAACTGGTGCATCTTGTTGTACGTGCGCACGTCGTCCACGCCGGCGCTGGTGCGGGTATCCGCGGCGAAGACGAGGCCGTTGTCGACCCTGATCGCGCAGCAATAGGTCATGGCGTGGCAAAGGACGGTTATTGGGCGGCTAGAGTACCCGAGGGCCGCGTGGACCCGCAGCAAGTTGCGCGCCAGCGCGGTTGTTGCCGCGACCGGCGGACGGCAAACTCGCGCCCCCTGCGCCTTGCGCACCCGATCCGTTCCGGTCCGAACGGCCAAAGCCACCATGACCCTGCACCGGTCCGAGTTCCTGCAACTGCGCGGCCTGCGCTATCACCTCAACCGCTGGGGCGCCCCGGACGCGCCGCTGGTGATCCTGGCGCACGGCTGGATGGACGTCGGCGCCACCTTCGGGTCTGTGGCGCAGGACCTGCTGCCCGGCCTGCAGGTGCTGGCCCCGGACTGGCGTGGGTTCGGCCGCACGCAGTGGGCGCCCGCGGGCTACTGGTTCCAGGACTATGTGGCCGACCTCGACCGGCTGGTCGAGCAGGTTTCGCCGCAGGCGCCGGTCGACCTGGTCGGCCACAGCATGGGGGCGCAGATCGTCAGCCTGTACGCCGGGCTGCGCCCGCGGCGGGTGCGGCGTCTGGCGATCCTCGATGGTCTGTTCCTGCCGCAGGGAGATCCGGCCACCCTGCCCAAGCGCTACCGAAAGTGGCTGGACACGGTTGACGACCCGCACGAGGTGCCCGCCTACGACAGCTACGAGGAGCTGGCCGGTCGCGTGGCGCGCCGCCACCCGCACCTGGACCCGGCTCGCTGCGCCTTCATCGCCCGCTGCTGGGGCGCGCCGGGCGACGACGGCCGGGTGCGCCTGCTTGCCGATCCGCGCCATCTGATCGATTCGCCGCGCACATACTGGCAGGCCGATTCCGACGCCATCTGGGCGCAGATCACCGCCGAGACCCTGTTCATCGACGGCGGTCGTTCGGACTTTGCGCAAGGCATCGCGCCGGAAGAAAAGTCACGCCGCCGGGCCCTGTTCCGCCATCACCGCGCGGCCGTCGTCGAAGACGCCGGCCACATGCTGCACTTCGATGCGCCGCAGGCCGTGGCGCACCTCCTTGCCGGATTTCTGACGCCATGACCGCCGATCGCGACGAACCCGCCTACGACGGCCCCAGCAAAACCCAGGTCAAGCAGCAGATGCACGACCTGCAGGACATCGGCGTGGAACTGCTCAAGCTCTCCGGAGCCCAGCTCGCCCATGTGCCCATGGACGACCGCCTGCGCGCCGCCCTGCGCGAACACGGCCGCATGCCGACCCGCGAGGCCAAGCGCCGCCACATGCAGTTCATCGGCCGCCTGCTGCGCGAAACCGACGCCGAGCCCGCGCGCAAGGCGCTGCACGACATCCGCACCGGCGAGGCCCGGGTGCTGGCCCACGCCGAACGCTGGCGCGAGGACCTGCTGGCCGGCGACGCCGCCATGACCGACTGGATCGCGCGCCATCCGCACAGCCAGATCCAGCCCCTGCGCAACCTGGTGCGCAAGGCCCGGCGCGAGCTGGCCGAACTGGACGCCCTGCAGCCCGAGGGCGGCGCCCTGCGCAGCAAGAGCCGCGCGTACAAGGAACTGTTCCAGGTGCTGCGTGGCGTGCTGCAGGCCGCGCCGGCGCCGGTCGATGACGCGGTTGCAGACGACGGCACGGCTTGAGGCGGGTCTGACCCAGCCGGTCCTCGAACAGGATCCGGCGGTGCTCAGGCGAGCGTGTAGTCCAGCAGCTTGAGCCCCTCCACGCGCCCGAAGTCCTTGAGGTTGCGGGTGAGCACCGGCAGATCGTGACGTAGTGCGGCGGCGGCGATCCACAGATCGTTGGCGCCCACGGTCAGCTTCGCCGCGCGCAGCGCGGCCTGGGCGCGGGCATAGCACAGCAGGATGTCCTCATCGGCCCAGACCATCGGGAATGCATCGAAGAACACGGCGACCCGGGCCATATCGTGGCGGGCGATGACCGACCCGATGAGAAATTCCGCCCTGACCACCCAAGGCAGTCCGAGCGCGAGGCCCTCCTGGTTGCCCAGGAATCGGCTTTCCGGGCCGGTGACGGGCTGCCGCCACAAGCCGATCAGAAAGCTGGTGTCCAGGAGGCAGTCCAAGGTCTCAGGTTTTTTCGTCTGCCCAGGGGTCACGCAATCGGCTGGGATCATTCATCTCGCGGCTGACGGCGAGCATCATCTCGGCTTGTTCGTCGCTCAGAGGGGGAAGCTTTCTGACCGCTTCGAGTATCTGCGCAGCGGTGCCGCGCTTGGGGACCACGCGCAGGATGACTTTGGAGAACGAGTCCCGCGGTGAGGTCTTGAGCGCGGCCAGACGCTCGTAGGCGTCGTCGGTGAGGGTGATGGTCTTCATGGCAGTAAACCGCCTCGGCGCACGACCAAACGATAGCACGAGTCGTGTAGTGCCAGACCGCTGCCTGGACCCGCCCGGCGCAGGCGCAGGCTCCTGCAAAATGGCGTGATGAAGCTCCCCGACTACCCCATCTGCGCGGCGCTGCCCCAACTGCGACGCGCCCTGGCCTGCGAGGGCCGCGCGGTGCTCG
>JAJFJX010000398.1 GCA_021773655.1 Panacagrimonas sp. | reverse complement strand
GCCTCGGTGATGAGCAATGAGTCGCGATCACCCCGCGAATCGGGCAGGTTCCAGTCCTGGACGATGCAGTCCGGTATCGCGACGCAGAGTGCCGCCCGGGCTTCGCGGAGGGTTCGCGCCCGCGTGATGCGGATATCGACGTCGTCGGGCCTGTCGCGGGCGATGAGCTTCTCGGTGAGCAGCGCATCCATTGCAGAATCGTCGACCAGCAGGATGCTGAGAGGTCTGTCCATCGAGCTGCTCGGCCAGTACGGAGTGGTTGCACCGCGGGTGCGGCGCCGGCAACTTGAATCTTAATCGCTTCCCTGGCGTCGTCCGCGACCGTACCTCCGGAGATCGCCACCGATCAGATGCCGGACAGGGGCAATGCCTGGAGGCGGCGCCGGTGGATTCGCGACTCCGGGCTCCAGGAGGCAGGAAGACTTCGGATCTGTCGAGGGCGACGACGGCGATCCTGGCGCCTGGGCAAGCGCAACCCCGATGCCATCGAGGATCTCCGCAGTCGGACCGCCACCTCGTGTCCGCAGTCTGGCTGGCGAAGGCGCCCGGCAGTGCCAGGTTGCGTCAGGGCCTGGATTCGGCGGCAGGCAGGCGGTGGGCAGCACCCGGCCAGACAGAGGCACCATTTTCCAACGTGCTTGACCGGCAAAGATTCTCAGCCTGCATCATTCCCGCGAAGGCGGGAAAGGCAGCGTTTTCGATCCCGGCTGAATTTCATTTCCAATCGGGTTTTCCAGCGAGTCCACGGTCGTCGGCAGACACCCCTTGCCGGGCGCCCCAAAGGGCCGCAGAGGTCGGCGCAAGGCGGGCGGGGCCCGGCGCATGTGTACCAACCAGGCATACCGTGCAGGCGCCCGACCGGGGCGCGGGCATCAGACCTCGACTGCGCGGCCGTAGATGACGTCGAAGGCGAATCGACGCGGCTGGGTCTTGGCCTCGGCGTAGTCGGCCATGCGTTCGAGCCGCGCCGGAATCTTCATCAACCGTTCCTGGTTGTGCTGTGCGTGGCCGCCGAGTCCGGTGATGCTGCCGATCTGCCAGTACTCCAGCAGTTCGACCAGGATGCTACGGTAGTGCCGGGTGCCGAAGATGCCGCCGCGGCTGAGCACTTCGCTCATGTCGGAGAAGCCGGCGATGTTGTGCCCGGGCATGGCAAACCCCAGCGTCACCTTGAGCAGGGACTCGATGCCCTGCTCCGGATCGGCACGCAGGATGGCGCCGAACACCGAGCGGTAGAACTGGTAGTGCCGGGATTCGTCGCCGGCCACGTGGGCCAGCACGCGCTGCAGGCGCGGCTCGATGCCCGCCGCCATGCGGCCGGTGTTGGCGTGCGAGATCTGGGTCGCCTTTTCCTGCAGCGAGGTGTAGGCCAGCAGCCGGTAAGGATCCTGCTGCCAGGCCGGCTCGAAGCCCGCCTGGATGTAGAGGAACTGCATCTGCTCGACCGCGCGCATGTTGAAGATGCGGGCGTCGCGCACGTAGTCGCGCATCACGCAGCCGTGGCGGTCTTCCTCGGCGGTCCAAAGGTTGTTCCAGTCACTCCACGGCGAGTCGGGTCCGAAGTAGACCGCGATCAGGCGATGGAAATGCGGCAGGCCTTCTTCTGTGAGCAGGTTGAGCGCCAGCGCGATGCGCACCGCGTCGGACAGGCCGCGTGCTGCGTCGCGAACCTGCTTTTCCTCCTCCAGCCGCGCTTCGGCGTGCTCGGCATCGGCCGGCATCAGGTCATCTGGGAACCACAGGCGGCGGCGCGACTTGTGGGCCTCGATCTCATCGACCACCACGGATTCGAGCCCGCGCAGAATCTCGATCTGGGCCGGCGTGCCGAAACGCACCGGCTGCATCGAGCTGCGCGGATTCTGGGTCGGTGAGGGCGGGCCGGTGTCGTCCATTTTGGGAGGATTGGTGGAACGATCTCTCGTAAAGTCTACGGTTGCGCCAGGGCGGCGGATGCGACCCTGCAGGACTTACATTCTACCCGCAGGTGCGCAGCAAGGAGAGTAATTCCTGCCGGGTCCGGGGATCCTCGCGGAATCGGCCGAGCATCATCGAGGTGATCATCGAGGAATTCTGCTTTTCGACGCCGCGCATCATTGCGCACAGGTGTTTCGCCTCGATGACAACGGCCACGCCGTTGGCCTCGGTCACCTGCCGGATGGACTCGCCGATCTGCTGGGTGAGGTTCTCCTGGATCTGCAGGCGCCGCGAGTACATGTCGACGATTCGCGGGATCTTGGACAGGCCGATCACTTTGCCCGCCGGCAGGTAGGCGACGTGACACTTGCCGATGAACGGCAGCAGATGGTGTTCGCACATCGAGTAGAGCTCGATGTCGCGCACGATCACCATCTCGTCGTTGGAAGATGGAAAGATCGCGCCATTGACGATCTCTGCCAGATCCTGCTCGTAACCCTGGGTCAGAAATTCCATCGCGCGGGCGGCGCGTTGCGGGGTCTTGACCAGCCCCTCCCGATCCGGGTTCTCCCCGATTGCCTCGATGATGGCTCGAAACTGGTCTTCCACGATAATGCCCGTCAGCCGCTGGGAACCCGGTCGATTGTGGCACGGTCGCCCGGCGCAAGCCCCCCGACGCTCCGAGTCGTCATTGCCCAGTTCATGTCGAACCCCATCGCGTCGCAGATCCGCATCGTACCGGTCGACCTGATCCGTCCCGGCAGCAACCAGGCGCGCCGGCATTTCGATCCGGCGGCGCTGGAGGAGCTGGCGCGCTCGATCGGCGAGTCGGGGGTGATCCAGCCCATCGTGCTGCGCACGCGCGTGTGGGGCTTCGAGCTGCTGGCCGGCGAACGTCGCTGGCGCGCCGCGCAGCAGGCCGGCCTGCACGACATTCCCGCCGTGGTGCGCGACGATCTGGACGACGATGAGGCCTTCGTGCTCGGGCTGATCGAGAACCTGCAGCGCGAGTCGCTGTCGCCCATCGAGACGGCCGCCGGCCTCAAGCGTCTGGGTGAGGCCTTCGAACTGACCCATGACCAGATCGGCGATCGCATCGGAAAGTCGCGTGAGTACGTCAGCAACTATCTGCGCCTGCTCAATCTGGAAGCGCACGTCGCCACCCTGGTCAACGAAGGCCACGTGATGCTGGGCCATGCCAAGGTGCTGGCGGGAATGCCGGCGGCGGACCAGTTGCGCTTTGCCGACGAGATCGTCCGCCACAAGCTCACCGTGCGCCAGCTCGAACGGCGTGTCTCGCAGCATCGCCATCCCCGGCCGGTGTTCAGCCCCGGCAAGCCCGGCGACTGGGAACGCCTGGAGCGGCAACTGTCGGACTTGGTCGGCTGCCCGGTGGCGATCAGCCTGGAGAAGAACGGACATGGCGAGTTGCGGGTCAGCTTTCATTCACTGGACGAACTCGACGGCGTGATCGCGCGGCTGGGTTACAACCCGAACACCTGAGCGCGGCTGAGGGCCCGCACCGCCCGCGCAGGCTGGAACGAAGAAGTTATCGACAGATCGGCTGGATAAGCTTGTGGATAAGCGCATGAATGGATCAACGCAGCCCCCGGTGCCGCAAGGTTTCCAGCGGTGTGACGATTTTTTTTCCTCTTGCCGTCGCGCAGCCGCGATCCGGGGCCGGTGCCACGCACCGGGCGGAGCCGGAGCGGCCCGTGGAACGCGGCCATGACGGCAACGAACGAGGCAACCGCCCTG
>JAJFJX010000397.1 GCA_021773655.1 Panacagrimonas sp. | reverse complement strand
CCTTCCTTTCTTTTCCTGCTTTTCCCGAGAGGAAAAACGAAAGATGAACGATAAAAGAGGGATAAAAAGGGCCATGCTCGAAGATCCAAAGTGGATGATCGAGCACGCCCCATTGGAATTGGGCAACTCGATGTCTCGCGGGGCGATCCATCGAGGTCCCGCCGTGCTCGATCAGACTTTGGCACGTGATCTACAGACCGCCGACTTCAAACCGCGGGCTTGTTCAACCCGGGATGGATCGGGGTTTCGCGTGATCGATCTCTTTCGGGTGGATTCGGGTTTGCTGGATTCAGGTCCCCTGCCTTTCTTGAATGGCCTTGACGCTGGCGCGAATATCATTGAGGACCAGAAAGGCTCCGAAGACTACAGCGCCGAAAATTGCTGCACCAATAAGGCCACCGATTGCACCTAGAAAGCCACTGGCTTGCCACCCGCCGATGAAGCCGCCAACGAGCATGAACCAAAGCCCTATTTCCAGGAGGACCGCATAAAGTTTCACCACCACCTTTGATAGAAGCATCGCCTGATTCCTCATTTTCAATGTCCCCTGGTAGGTCTTTCACACAGGCATTCAGAGGGGACAACTGAAGCCTGATGCCCTGGCTCGGGCGACTGCTTGCTGGAGCCAGGTCAAGGCAAGTGGGTCATCCGGGGCTCCAGGTGTGCGCCCGGCATGGTCATGAACTGATGGGGTGCAAGTCTCTTGTGCAAGCTTCGGGCCTGTCGAGGTTGAAAGGAACTACCACTTGCCGACGGCTGCTGCTCGACCGCGGGGTGATCGTGGGGCGACAGCGTGGCGACCGCGGGAAGAAAGCGCGAGCGAAAGCCTGCGAGGAAATCCGGTTCCGCGGGTGAGTCTGCACATGCTTGACGAGGCCTGATCGAAACGGCGTCTACGGTAAACGCGTCGACTGCGCGGCGAACGTTCATGGCCTTATGCGGGAAGATCTGCTCGATGAACCCTTGGGCGGCCTGTTGTGTTGATTTGTGTTGATGCGGGCCGGACTTCGGGCGCTGCGCGAAAGTGCTGGGCGAGCCACCGGCCTTGGCCGCAAGCCGCACGGCGTGGCTCATTGCAACTAACAACGTGACCGGGCAGAAGTCAGCAGAGACCGTATGCGCCGGAGGCATTCGATGCGCGACCGAGCAGGAAATGACGAGGCAGAGCCTTGCCGCACTCGAACCGGACGCGGCACCTGCCACCGGCGCGCGCTGGCGTGATCGCGCGGGGAGTGGCGTGACTCAAGGTCTCACGTCTCACGTCTCACGTCTCACCTCTCACAACGCGTCTCACGCTCGGAGGTTCAATCCACCGATGGAGGCAGGTGCTCGCGCAGTCGTGGCATCAATTCGACCAGGTTGCAGGGGCGGTGCCGTGAATCGAGCTGCCAGCGCAGGATGTCGTCCCAACCGTCCTTGACCGCACCGGTCGAGCCCGGCAGTGCGAACAGGTAGGTTCCGGCAGCCACGCCGCCGATTGCCCGGCTCTGGATGGTGCTGGTGCCGATTTTGGCGTAGCTGAGCATGCGGAACAGTTCGCCGAAACCGGTGATCTGCTTGTCCAGCACGCGTGCGAAGGCTTCGGGCGTGACGTCGCGGCCGGTGACGCCGGTGCCGCCGGTGGTGATCACCACATCCAGCGCCGGGTCTTCGATCCACGCGCGCAGGATGTCGGTGATCTGGTCGACGTCGTCGCGCACGATGCGACGATCGGCAAGCACATGTCCTGCGGCCTGCAGGCGTTCGGCGAGGATCGTGCCGGAGCGGTCGGACACCAGCTCACGCGTGTCGGACACGGTGAGCACCGCGATCCGGACTGGCAGGAATGGCAGGTTGTGGTTGATCGGCATGGAAGATCCGGGTTTAGGTCATCAGGTGACCCTTGCGCTTGCACCTTCGGCTGGCGGGAGAGCAGCAGCGCGGCGGATCTGCGCCGCCCACCAGGACGTCGATGATCGCACCGTCCTGGCTGCGGAGGCTGTTTCGCGCTAAGGACGGGGTGAGTCCCCGAGAGGACAGTTGCGGATGCCGGGCCAGGACACGCAAAAACCCAGGAACAAACTGCCGACGTCGCCGGCAATCCGGGGTCTTCAGCTTTCGGTTTCCGCGGGCACTTCGGCGTGCTGCTCGGCCAATCGACGTGTGGCCTCGCGCTTGCCAATGCCACGAACTTCGGCGAGCGCGCTGAGCTGGGCCGGGCGCGGGCGGGTCTTGCCGGTCTCCCACAGATAGATACTTTGACCGGATACGCCGACCAGGCGACCGAAGTCCGCGGCGCTCAATCCAAGTTTGGTGCGCAGCGTCTTGAGACCGCCGGCACGGAATCGAAGGTGCGCAGCGTCGTCGGACTCATTGCCGGACGCGGGCCCTTTGGACGCTGACCGTTTTAAGGTTCCCGCAGATGCCGGCGCGACGGTCTTTTCAAGCGTCCTGTTCAGTGCCTTGATCTGACGTTCGAGCTGCACCAGATCCTGCCTCAATGAGGCAATCTGCTTGCGTTGGGCGGCCGAAGCCGAGCGCAGGCTCTGAAGTTCCGCCTTGGTCGCCTTTCGCGACAGACGGGTGATTTCCTGTTTGAGCATGTCAGCCAGTGTCACGGTCATGGGATCTTCGGGTCGTTATGGAGCCGACAGTCTCTCAAATCGCGACGAATAACCAAACCCGGGCAATAACCCGTGCCTGTTCGGGTGATCGATGCCGCCCCTTTTGCGGGTCTTCGACGTTGCGATGCCGACATCGAAAATCGATTGTGGCCTTGTTTCAAGCATCCGCGCGTCACACGCCGTATCATCGTCGCTCCAATCACGACTTATCGAGACATCATGGCCGCAAAGAAATCTCCGCCCGCGTCGAAAGCCACCAAGGCGCCCAAGGCTGCAAAGACGCTCAAAGCACCCAAAGCACCCAAAGCGCCGAAGGTAGAAAAGGCTGCAATCGCCACCAAGGCCCCGAAGGCTCCTAAAGCCCCTAAAGCCCCCAAGGCCGTCAAGGCGATCAAGGAAGTCCTGAACAAGACCGAGCTTGCCGGCTTCGTGTCCGAGCAAAGCGGCGTGGAAACCAAGGAAGTGAAGAAGGTTCTGGCCGCGCTGGAGTCGGCGGTTGCCGCATCGGTGAGCAAGAAGGGCGCAGGCAGTTTCGTTCTTCCCGGCGTCCTCAAGATCAACGTGGTCAAGGTCCCGGCCAAGCCCAAGCGCAAGGGGCTCAATCGTTTCACCGGCCAGGAGCAGTGGTTTGCAGCCAAGCCGGCATCGACCAAGGTCAAGATTCGTCCGCTGAAGAAGCTCAAGGACGCAGCCGCCTGAGTGCTGCATTGAAGGCTCGCGCAGCTTGACGGTGCCGGGGGCTGATCTGACAGGGCAGGGCTCCCGGCATCGACGCCACCTCGATTCAAGCGCGGCGCGGCGTTTGCGATCAATTCGAGATGAGCTCGTCGCCGATCCGCGCGCACACCGCCAGGGCGTGGCTGGCCCCGGTGGCCGCAACGAACGCCCCCGACGGGGGTGCTGCGCGCCGGGTTTTCCACGCTGCGTCGGAACAGATCGCAGGCCCTGACAGGTCCGGCGAAAGGAGCGCTTCATGGCAACTCAGGAGTGCGAAACATTTGGTTGCGTCACCTGCTGGCCTTCTGACGCCGTGCGGGCCTGGGATCATCTGACCGTCCTGCAGGGGCTGGAAGAGCCCGTTGCGGAGTCGCATTTCTCGGTCAGGCTGAGGTGCTGTCGGCAGTGTGGTCAGCGATTTCTGACGGTTTTTTACGAAACCATCGACTGGGATGACGGCAAGGATCCGCAGTTCTGGACCGTGCTGCCGGTGACGGAAACAGAGGCGGGGTCGCTGATTGCCGCCGGGCGGCACGCAGGCTTCGAGCTCCGCGCGTTGGCGCCGCAGCGGCGCAGCCTGTGCCATGACTCCCCCAAGGCAGGACCGAAGAGGAGCTACTGGAGCCTTGGCGTCGTCCCCCGCCCACACGACTGACCCCAGGGCCTGAAATTGGTGGCGGGGAGCCGCAAACCGGAACGGACGAGGTCGGTATGCGGATCACCGGGACACGGATCACCGGGGCGCAGATCGACGCGAAGGCGGCGGGTCCCGGGTGGACGTCTTGGCCTCGAGCCCGGTGCCTATCCGGACCGTCTTTCCGCGCCCGCTTTCCGCGCCCGCGCCTCAGGCCTGGAATCCGGGTTCGCCTGCGGCGGCCCGGAATGGCGTCGCTCCTGACCCGTTGCGTATCGAATGCGGTTGGAGTGTGCGTTCGGAATCACCAGGAATCGGGCGCCCGAGTTTTAGCTGGCGTGTCCGTGGGTCCCGTCATTCCGGGGCCGCGCAGCGAAAACCGGATTCAAGTTTCCAGGCCCGGCAGACCGGCCTGACCCGGCTTCGCCGGTGGCGTCCGGAGGGACATCGCTGGAGAGCTTCACTTCTGCGTCCCGCCGCCGAGCCGGATCAGGTTCATCGCGCTGAGCAGGGCGCCGATCACGCCCAGTGAGCTGGTGATGCCGGCTGCCAGCGCCGCCAGCGCGTGACCGGACGAATACGACAGCGCCGCGAATAGCAGCAGCAGGATCAGCATGATCGGTCCGCGCAGACTCTTCCAGGCGCCGTCGGCCGCGTCGAGCTGCCACTCGGAGAATACGCTGGGGGGTTCTGCTTCCAGGGTGTAGCGCCGCAGCGCGCCGGACACCAGGCTGGGTCCCGGGCGGTAGCGCAGCAGGCCGCGCTGGAACAGATTGCGCAGCGTTTCGGCGTTGCGGGGGTTGGGATAGCGTCCGCCCGCGAGCTGGAACAGGGCCAGGCGTTCCGAGACGCTCGACAGTTTCCACATCCGTCTCAGCAGCGGGCGGGCGACCGCCAGGACCCGAGCCTCGATCTGGTCCTGGTGCCGGATGCGGCCGGTGTCGACCTCCAGGTACAGCGCCCGTCGCAGCGTTTCCAGCTTTGGCCACAGCACGGTGCATTCCTCGTCGATGTGGTCGTACAGTGCGGCCGCATCTGCGTGGCGGCTCAGGTTTTCGGGCGCGATGTGTTCGGCCAGTGGCCACCAGCGCATGCGCGACAGCAGGATCAGCCAGCGACCGGCTTCGTCGGGGCTGGTGTCCGGCGCCAGGTCCTCCGGCGGATAGCCGATGTCGTGAGAGAGTTTTCGGACCAGGCTGAAATCGGAAAGCAGAAAGATCTTTATCGAGCTGCTGCGGACCAGGCCTTCGAGCAAGTGCAGGATGCGCTGTCGCTGCTCACGGTCGCCGGCAACGGCCTCGTCCAGGCCGGTGAGCAGCACCGGACCGTGGTCGGGGAGGGTGTCGGCGTCGCGCGGGGCGGCGTCGAGCCGAATCCAGGCACGTGGATCGTCCGACTCCAGCAGCGCGGCCAAGCCATCGAGCGCCTGTTCGGCGTCAGGCGAGGCCGGGTCGGCAGACGGGGTCGAAGTTCTGGACTCGTCGGTGCCGAGCAATCTCGGTGCGCTGCCACAGCGCTGTTCCAGGCGCCGGATCATCTGCGTGTAGCGTTCGCTGCGTCGCGGCCGGCGTTCGGCCCACAGCCCCGCGTCGCGGTCGAGCCCGGTCAGGCGGCGCACCGTGACCGTGATCAACAGGTAAAGCGGCACGCCGATCGCGAGCATCGCCACCACCATCCAGCCCATCGGACCCCAGCGCAGGGGGCCGGCCTGGCCGTATTCCGGCAGCGGCAGGCCGCGTGGGCGCAGCAGCATGACGGCAGCATCGCTGTGACCGTCCGGCTGCGACGCAGTGACGCGAACAGCCACCCACGGGCTGCCGGCCCGGCCCGCCCGCGTGCGATGCACCGGTGAATCGCTGGCCATGGTGGTCAGGAGTCGCGCCGTGGCCGAGCGTTCCGAGGTGATCGCCAGGCCGCGCGCGACCCAGTGCAGGGCGTCGTAGGTCGGCGGTGGCTTGCCGCCGGGCGATATCGCCGGTGGGTTGCAGGCGGCCGTGAGCAGATCGGTCAGACCGTCCGCTGCCTGCGGCGCTGGGCGCAGGCACTGCAGGTGATCGTCGGCGCGGCCCTTGTCGAAGCATTCGAGTCGGGTGAACAGGGTGATGAGCAGGCAGGCCGGGGCGTTTTCGCGCTGCGGGCCGGCATCGGCAGGGTCAAACCCCAGCAGGCCCGGCATCGGCAACGCCAGTGACAGGGGCCGCCCGTCCGGATACTGCGAACGGCGCAGGGCCGGATCCGGGATTTCCCTTCGCAGCCAGCGATCAACGGTGTCGTGGCGGGTTTCCAGCGCCGCCAGCGTGCGCAGCAGGCCGGACCGGTTGAGCGCGTCCACCTGCCAACCGTAGGCGTGCATGAAGGTGGCGGTCATCGGCAGCACGGCCAGGATCGCCAGCATCAGCGCTGCACACAGGGTGTATCCGCGTGCATACCCGGACGCGGTGCGGACCTTGCCCAGCCCGAAAGGCGGCGGCGCGGCCCAGGCGTCTGCCGGCGGCAGGGTCTGCGCCGAGATCCGCCGCCACGCCAGCAGCAACATCAGCAGCAGCAGCGATTCACAGACCAGGATCGCCCCCAGGGTGAACCCCGAGATCTGCGCCAGCCCGCCGAATATCGCCACTCCCAGGCTGCTGGCGCAGGCGCCCAACAGCATCAGCCAGCGCAGGAGCTGGCCCCGCGTGGAGTTACTCGAAAGCAGTGCGAACGCAGTGGCGGCGATGAAGCTGCCGCCGAGCACCACAACGCCAACAAGCTTGGCTCGGCCGACCGCGCCGAGCGCGAGCGCCTGCAGCACCAGGAAGGCTGTCAGCAGCAGCGCAAGATAGCCATAGGCATTGCGCAGGCGCCACTGGGGCCAGGCCCAGTTGGTCTGGCGATTGGTCAGGCGCAGCACGGCCAGGTAGAGCACGAACATGATCGCCAGCCAGCCGCCGCCGCCGAC
>JAJFJX010000396.1 GCA_021773655.1 Panacagrimonas sp. | reverse complement strand
GGCCGCAGCCGAACCCAGGCCGGCGGCCGCCGCGGCAGGGCCGGGATCAGCAGATGCGCGGCCGTCTCCAGGCTGCGCAGCGGTGATTCCGGCGTCAGAACCTGGAACTCGCTGTGCGCGCAATGGGCCAGCGAACGTGATTCGGGCTCGCCGAGCAACGAGCGCGCAAGGTCCGGGCCGGTTGCGCGCAAGGCCTGTGCGACATTG
Source organism: Panacagrimonas sp. (assembly GCA_021773655.1). GTDB lineage: Bacteria > Pseudomonadota > Gammaproteobacteria > Nevskiales > Nevskiaceae > Panacagrimonas. The sequence continues at coordinate 6,173 of JAJFJX010000396.1, read as the reverse complement.
GCCGCGAGCCGGACCGATTCTGGCAGCATGGGGATGTCCTCCTGTCGTGGGGGCAACGCAAGCATCGCGCCAGTGTCGGCGCTGCGGCGATGAGGTGCACAAGCGGCATGATCGCGTGGGACAATGACAGGCCGTCGGCGACCTCGCCGTTCGATTCGCAAGTCTGCCCATCTCATGCTCAGCTTCAACCAGCTCACCCTGCGCCGCGGCGCGCGGGTGCTGATACAAGACGCCACCCTGCAGATTCACGCCGGCCAGCGGGTCGGTCTGGTCGGCCGCAACGGGACCGGCAAGACCAGTCTGTTCGCGTTGATGCAGTACGAGCTGGCCCCGGACCTGGGCGGGTTCAGCCGCCCGCGCGACTGGGCGGTGGCCACGGTGGCGCAGGAAACCCCGGCCCTGCCGGTGCCGGCACTGGAATTCGTGCTCGATGGCGACGCCGAGCTGCGCGAGCTCGAATCAGCGCTTTCACGCGCCGAGTCGAGTGCCGAACTGGACGTCCAGCGCATCGCCGATCTGCACGAGCGGCTCTACCAGATCGATGCCTACACCGCGCGGGCACGCGCCGCGACGCTGCTCGACGGGCTGGGCTTCGAGCAACAGACCCATGAACGACCGGTGGCAGAGTTCTCCGGTGGCTGGCGCGTGCGCCTGAATCTGGCACGTGCGCTGATGTGCCGATCAGACCTACTGCTGCTCGACGAGCCGACCAACCATCTGGACCTGGACGCGGTGCTATGGATGCAGAACTGGCTCGTCGCCTACAAGGGCACGCTGGTGGTGATCTCGCATGACCGCGAGTTTCTGGACGCGGTGTGTACCCATACCCTGCACCTGCACGGCGAGCGCCTGACGCTCTACACCGGTCATTACTCGGCCTTCGAGCGCCTGCGTTCCGAACGCCTGGCGCAGCAGGTCTCGACGCGCGCGGCGCAGGAGCGCCAGGTCGCGCACCTGCAGAAGTTCGTCGACCGGTTCCGCGCCCAGGCCACCAAGGCGCGACAGGCGCAGTCGCGGGTCAAGATGATCGAGCGTATCCAGATGGTGGCGCCGGTGGTGGCCGACAACGAGTTCACGTTCGCCTTCCGCAAGCCGCTGAAGATGCCCTCGCCGCTGATCCGGATGAACAAGGTCAGCGTCGGCTACGGCGGCAGGCCGCATCTGTCCGGGATCCATCTGGGCATCGAGCCGGGCGAACGGGTCGGTCTTCTCGGCCCCAACGGCGCCGGCAAGTCGACCTTCGTCAAGCTCATCGCCGGCCGCCTGCAGGCGCTGTCGGGGCAGGTGGTGGCGCATCCAGACCTGGTGGTCGGCTATTTCGATCAGCACCAGCTCGAACAGCTCGATCCGGCGGCCTCGCCGATCCTGCACTTCAAGCGCCTGGACCCGCAGGCGCGCGAGCAGGATCTGCGTGATTACCTGGGTGCGTTCAATTTTCGCGGTGATCGCGCCTACGAAGCCATCGAACCCTTCTCCGGCGGCGAAAAGGCGCGCCTGGCACTGGCACTGGTGGTCTATCCACGGCCCAACCTGCTGCTGCTGGACGAACCCACCAACCATCTGGACCTGGACATGCGTCAGGCCCTGGAACTGGCACTCAACGACTATGCCGGCGCCGTGGTGCTGGTGTCGCATGATCGGCATCTGATCGGCAGCGTGTGTGATCGCCTGTGGCGGGTGGCCGAGCACGCGGTGCAGCCCTTCGACGGTGATCTGGACGACTACTCGCGCTGGCTGTCCGAGCGCGGCCAGCGGGCGAGGTCGGCGATGCGCGCGGCCGCCGAGACGTTCGCGTCGCCGGCGCCTGCGGTGGCAGCAGACCTCGGCGCATCGACGGCGCTGACGCGTGACGAGGTCAAGCGCCTGCGCGATGCCCTGCGCAAGACCGAAGCACGCCAGAAGCGCATTGAAGAACTGCTGCGCCGCCTCGACCAGCAACTGGCCGACCCGGCGCTCTACGCCGACAGCGCCGACCCCGCCCAACCCGCCCGGCTGATGAAGGAACAGGCCGAGCTGCGCGACGAGCTGGCCGCGGTGGAGGAGACCTGGCTGGAAACCGCCGGCCTGCTGGAGACCCAGGGCGCCTGAGCCCGAACCGCGATCCCGGGCAGGGGCAGACTTTGCTGGGCAGGTTTGCCCGCAGACATGCGCCACCGGGTTGATCTTCGCTCCTGCCTTCCCGCCTTTCTGCCTGAGGGCGGAAACAACCCCGCGCCTCGGCCACGCGCCGGGAATGCGGGCGGCTCCGCCAACCGGCTTTGTCGGTGATCAGGGCCGAAGCATCGCTCGACCGGATTGAGCGTTGAGCTGCGAGCTGCAGGTTGGGAGTAGCGAACCTGATAAATCGGTTGGTTGAATGAAAAGGACGCAATGAACAGCGAGCAATGAACAGCAAGCACGGCGCAAGGAAAAACAGCGTGGGCGGTGTTCACCTCATCTGGTAAGTGCGCCGTTCGGGAAAGTGCCTGGTGTCCTTTTTTTCTGTTCGCTTCGCACTGTTCGCTTCACACTGTTCGTTTTGCGCCCTTGGTTTGAAACGCCGCTTCCAGCTTGAAAATGCCAAGGTTCAGACAGGGTTCACTGTGGCGATCATAGTGTCGGTCGCGTCAACCCCAAAGGAAGAAGATCACCATGATCAGGAATAAGGTCGTTCTGTTGGCCGGTGGTCTGCTGGCCGGAATCTGTGCGCCGGCTTTTGCAGGCGACCGCGATAATGCTGCGCTCGGTGGTGTACTCGGCAGCGTGCTCGGCGCCGTGGTCGGAAACACCATGGGCGGTCAGAACGGAGCCGTGGTCGGCGCCGTGGTCGGGGCTGCGGCAGGTGCCTACATTGCGGTGGATGACCGCGATGATCGGCGGCGGCATGACCACCGGCGCGACCATGATCGTCGCTACGAGTACCGCGCAGACAGGGACCGCTACCGCGGCCACTACGACTCTCGTGGCAAGCCGCGGCACGTTCGTTACCAGGCGCCTCACCGCAACGGACATGCGCACGGGCACGGGTATGGGCATGGTCGCGACCATGGCAGGCCGCATCGAGGCCACTGGTAGCGGGTTCAGGGCCTCGGATTCGGGCCGATCCGGACCTGATCGGCGAAGGCGGGCAATGCCTGCCTTTTTTCTGACCGGGTTCGGCGGACCTACGCCAGGGCCGCCTTGTAGATCGAGTTGCGGGGCTCGGCAAACACGCGGCGCAGCATGGGCTCAAAGAAGGAAAGCGGCAGCGTTCCGGTGGCGGCGGCGTCGAATGCGGGGCCGTCGTAGCGCGCGCAGAATTGCTCCGTGCGACTGAACTGCGGATGATCGCGATAGGCATCGCGCAGGTCGCGGTCCATGCCCAGGTGGTGAAAGAAGTGGTAGCCCTGGAAGATTCCGTGATGCTGCACCATCCACAGATTGTCTTCGGTCACGAACGGTTTGAGGATGGCCGCTGCGATGTCCGGATGGTTGTACGTGCCCAGGGTGTCGCCGATGTCGTGCAGCAGCGCGCAGACCACGTACTCCTCATCCTGTCCGTCGCGCTGGGCCAGGGTTGCCGTCTGCAGCGAGTGGGACAGCCGATCCACCGGAAAGCCACCGAAGTCCCCTTGCAGCAGTCTCAGGTGATCGAGCACCCGATCCGGTAACGCTCGGGCGTAGGGTCCGAACTGAGAAAGGATGATCTTCCAGTCGTCCGCGCTGGATTCGGCGATGTCACTGAAGCCGGCCAGGCGCTTCTCGGCGTGTGGTGCGTTCATGGACCGTTCTCCTCCGGTGAATCCATCTATGAATCCATCTATGAATCCATGATGCAGTGTGTGACCCGGTTGCCGGAAAACACAACGGGCCGCATTTGCGGCCCGTTGTCGATGCATGTCGCCTTGCGCCCGCAGTTTCCGTGCAGTCTTCCCGCGCAAGGCTGCGGCTGAGTCCGGCCGTTCAGGCTGCCATTTGCCTGAGCATGTACTGCAGCACGCCGCCGTGCTTGTAGTAGGACCACTCCATCGGCGTATTGATGCGAACGCGCGCCTTGAAGTTCTTGACGGTGCCATCGGGCTTCTTGGCGTGAACCGTGACCTCCCGGGCGCCATCGGCCAGGCCGTCGAAGTCGAAGATCTCGGTGCCGTCCAGGCCCAGGCTCTGGGCGCTCTCGCCTTCGACGAAATTCAGCGGCAACACGCCCATGCCGACCAGGTTGGCACGATGAATACGCTCGAAGCTCTCCGAGATCACCGCCTTGACGCCGAGCAGAATGGTGCCCTTGGCGGCCCAGTCACGACTGGAGCCGGTGCCGTATTCCTTGCCGGCCAGAACCACCAGCGGCACGTTCTGAGAGGAGTACTTCATCGCCACGTCATAGATCGGCTCGACCGGCCCGGGCGTGCCGTTGATGTAGCGGGACACGCCGCCCTCGACGCCGGGCGTCATTGCGTTCTTGATGCGGGTGTTGGCAAAGGTGCCGCGCATCATGATCTCGTGATTGCCACGCCGGCTGCCGAAGCTGTTGAAGTCGGACTTCTGTACGCCGTGCGCTTCCAGGTACTTGCCGGCGGGGCCATCTTTCTTGATGTCGCCGGCCGGGCTGATGTGGTCGGTGGTGATCGAATCGCCCAGGAGCGCCAGCACCCGAGCGCCCTTGATCGGCTGGATGCCGGGCGGCGTCATGGTCATGCCGTCGAAGTACGGCGGGTTCTGGATGTAGGTGCTGTTGGCGTCCCAGGGATAGGTCTCCGACTCGGTGACCTTGATTCCCTGCCAGCGGGCGTCGCCCTTGAGCACGTTGGCGTAGCTGGCCTTGAACAGGTCGGAGGTGACGCTGCGCGCGACTTCGGCCTGGATTTCGGCGTTGGTGGGCCAGATGTCCTTGAGGAAGACGTCCTTGCCGTCCTTGCCCTGGCCGAGGGGTTCGGTGCTCAGGTCCAGATCGGTGGAGCCGGCCAGCGCGTAGGCCACCACCAGCGGCGGGCTGGCCAGGTAGTTCATGCGCACGTCCTGGTGCACGCGACCCTCGAAGTTGCGGTTGCCTGAAAGTACGGCCGAGACACTCAGCGTGTTTTCCTGGATCGCCTTGCCCACCGGTTCCCCAAGTGGACCGGAATTGCCGATGCAGGTGGTACACCCGTAGGCCGCGACGTGGAAGCCCAGGTATTCCAGATCGTCGATCAGGCCGGCCTTCTTCAGGTACTCGGTGACTGCCAGGGAGCCGGGCGCCAGCGAGGTCTTGACCCAGGGCTGGGACTTGAGGCCCAGCGCCCGTGCCTTTCGCGCCAGCAGGCCAGCACCGATCAGCACCGAGGGGTTGGAGGTGTTGGTGCAAGAGGTGATGGCGGCAATGACGACTGCGCCGTCCTTGAGCTGGAAGGTTTCGCCCTTGTAGGTGACCTCGGCGGGTCCCTTCGACGGCCGCAGTTTCTGCTCGCCCTCGTAGGCCTTGCGGTAGTTGGCCTTGACGTCGGTCAGCAGCACGCGGTCCTGAGGCCGCTTGGGCCCGGCCAGCGAAGGCTGGATGCTGCTCAGGTCCAGATGCATCACATCGGTGTATTCGGGCTCCGGGGCCTCGGCCGTCCACCACATTCCCTGTGCCTTGGCATAGGCCTCGACCACCGCGACCTGCTCGTCGCTGCGGCCGGTCAGCCGCAGGTAGCTGAGGGTCTCGTTATCGATCGGAAAGATGCCGCAGGTAGCACCGTACTCGGGCGCCATGTTGGCAATGGTGTTGCGGTCCGACGCAGACAGATTACCGACGCCGGGGCCGAAGAACTCGACGAACTTTTCCACCACGCCACGCTTGCGCAGCGTCTCGGTGACGGTGAGCACCAGGTCGGTCGCGGTGGCGCCTTCCGAGAGTCTGCCCGTCACCCGCACGCCGATGACTTCGGGGATCAACATCGATGAAGGCTGGCCGAGCATGGCAGCCTCGGCCTCGATGCCGCCGACGCCCCAGCCGAGCACGCCGATGCCATTGACCATCGTGGTATGGCTGTCGGTGCCGAAGCAGGAGTCCGGGTAGAGCATGCCATCGTCGTTTTCGAACACCACGCGGGCCAGGTATTCGAGGTTGACCTGGTGGACGATGCCGGTGTCTGGCGGCACCGCCTTGAAGTTCTTCAGCGCTTCCTGGCCCCAGCGCAGGAAGGTGTAGCGTTCCTCGTTGCGCTTGAACTCGATCTTGGCGTTGAGGTCGAGCGCGT
>JAJFJX010000395.1 GCA_021773655.1 Panacagrimonas sp. | reverse complement strand
ACCTGTGGGCAACCTGGTGCCCACCGTGCCGTCACGAAATGCCGGTACTGGCTGCGGCGCAAGCACACCGCAGTGACGTGACTTTCGCCTTCGTCAACCAAGGTGAAGCGGCGCTGACCATTCGCGAGTACCTGCACGGGTCCAAGCTGGATCTGCGTAACGTACTGCTCGATTCTGCGTCGTCAGTCGGCCAGGAAATAGGAACGCGCGGCTTGCCCGCCACCCTGTTCTTCGATGTCGGCGGCCGTCTTGTCGACACTCATTTCGGCCCGCTCTCGACCGCGAGCCTCGCAGACAAGATGGCGCCGTTTGGCGTCGGGAACGAACCGTCGCGACCTGTACACCCACGCCCGTGAACGCATTCACCCGCAATGCGAATGACTCGGTGGCGCCACTATCCCGGAGCACCGAAGGCGATCTTGAGTCAATGCGTGGCGCTCGACGCCGACTCTGGAATTGTGGCTGGCGAGGAAATTGATCTGCAGCGTCCCCAATACCGGGCGAGGTATGCCGGGCATTGGCCTTCTTTCAATCAGTAGGCGCGCGGATCAGTACGCTTCGGCGCTTCTGCCATTCACCTGCCAACGCCGCCATGACTGCCGCACCAGGACTGCCAACGTCCACCGCCTGATCTGACCGCCAATGGTATGTCTCATCATTTCAACGCCTTGAGGGCGGGTCGCTTCCGGCACGCGATTTGTAAGTACACGGCCGTAGGCAGCGGGTCACACTGCGCCAACCATAGGAGAACATTCATGATCGCCAACGCCGGCCATCTGTTCCCGGACCATGCCGGTCTGCCCGACAACACATGCCAGACAGGCGCATCCTTCAATGCGCAGATGCGGACAGGGTGAATGACAACGGCCCCTCGAAGTTGCGAGGCGCCACTTCAGACTCGACCGACAGCCCGCCTGGCGAGACGATGTTGCCCGAGTCCGCAGGCGACCAAACGCGCTGTATCAAGATTTCCCTCAACGCGCTTTGAGCGCCCTCAAGGATCCCTTACACATGATCAATACAGGCAAAGAATCACACACCGTGGTCATCGTTGGCGGCGGCGCTGGGGGCGCCACCGTTGCTGCGCTGCTGCTCAAGCAGAGGCCTGATCTTGACGTTGCCATCATCGAACCGGCCGAAACCCATTGGTATCAGCCCGCGTGGACGCTGGTCGGCGCCGGGGCCTTCGATGTTGGCGACACCGGACGCCCCATGTCGGCCTGCCTGCCGCCCAGGGCAACCTGGATTCAAGCCCGTGCCGGTGGCTTTGACCCCGCCCATCACCAGGTTGTGCTGGACGACGGACGTCGCGTCGAATATCGCTTTCTGGTCACCGCTGCCGGTCTGCAACTCGACTGGCACAAGATCGACGGCCTGGAAGCTACGCTCGGACAGCACGGCGTAACCAGCAACTATCAGCAGGACCTGGCCCCCTACACCTGGACCTGCATCCAGAAGTTCGATGGCGGAGATGCGTTGTTCACACAGCCGGCCATGCCGATCAAGTGCGCCGGCGCGCCGCAGAAGATCCTCTACATGGCAGCCGACCACTTCCGCCGCCGCCGACTGTCGGCACAACTCAGTTTCCACACGCCGGGGCCAGCCATGTTCGGCGTGCCCTTCTACTCCAGGGCGCTGGATCGGGTGGTGGCCGAGTACGGCATCCGGCCGGCGTTCGGCGAAAATCTGGTGGCAGTGGACGGGCCGGCCGGCAAGGCGATCTTCGAGGTCAGGCAGGGCGACACGGTCGAGCACCAGGAACGCAGTTTCGACCTGTTGCACGTCGTGCCGCCACAGTCCGCGCCGGACTTCATCAAGGCCAGCCCGCTCGCAGATGCCAGCGGCTGGGTGTCGGTGGACAAGCACTCGCTGCGCCACTTGCGCTACGACAATGTCTTCGGGCTGGGTGACTGCACCACCACGCCCAACAGCAAGACCGCGGCTGCCGTGCGCGCGCAAGCGCCGGTGGTCGCAGCCAACCTGCTCGCCGTGCTGGAAGGCCGCAACATGTCGGCGAGGTACGACGGATACGCCTCCTGCCCCCTGACCACCTCGGTCGGCAGGATCATGCTGGCGGAATTCATCTACGACGGCGTGCCGGCGCCGAGCTTCCCGCTGGACCCGCGCAGGCCGCGTCGCGCCTACTGGCACCTCAAGAAGTCCTACCTGCCCGGTCTGTACTGGGGCATGTTGCGTGGCAACCTGGGCCTGGACTGGCACCGCAAGCGGACGTTTCCGGAGGCGGTGCCGACATTCCGCGCCTGAAGCCGGACCTCGACGCCTGATCGCAGAGTGCGCCAACTTTGCGCCGGGGAGCGCCTCCGGCGCGAGTGCGCGGCGTTGCTTGAGACGTGAACGTGAACGTGGCCCCGGCACTGAGCTCAGCGCGCGGGCGCGGCCCCACCGGTGACCGCAGGCGGTGTTGCCACGCGGTTGCGCAGCCACATGCCGGCGATCATCGCCACCACGAATGCCAGCACCTGCGGATTGCCGGTCCAGAGATTGGCGATGGCAGGGCCGGGGCACAGGCCAGCCAGGCCCCAGCCGACGCCGAACAGAACCGCGCCGCCAATCAACTGCGGATCCAGATCGCGCCGCGTCGGCAGATAGAAACGATCATCCAGCAGCGGCCGGCTGCGTCCCTCGAGCAGCTGGAAGGTGGGCAGCGTCACGCATATCGCTGCGCCCATGACGAATGCAAGCGAAGGATCCCAGGCGCCGGCCAGATCGAGAAAGCCGATCACCCTGGCCGGGTCGGTCATACCGCCGACCACCAGGCCGGCACCGAACAGCGTGCCCGCGAACAACGCAATAACGGCCTTCATGATCCGGCTCCCAGCAGGTGACGGGTGACGAACACAGTGACGACTCCCGCCACCATGAAGCTGCCGGTGGCGACCATCGAGCGGCCGGATAAGCGTCCGATGCCGCAGACGCCGTGCCCGGACGTGCATCCGCTGCCCATGCGCGTACCGAAGCCCACAACAAGTCCCGCCAGAATGGTTCCCGCCCAGCCGCTCTGCATCGTCACCACCGCCAGACCGGGCACTGCAAGCGCGGTGATGGCGGCGCCGAGCACCAGCCCGGCGACGAACAGGGAACGCCAGGGGGTATCTCTGTGCTGGCGGTCGAACAGCAAGCCGCCGACCACGCCACTGATGCCTGCGATCCGGCCGTTGAACGCAAACAGGCTGGCTGCCGCCAGGCCGATCATCGCGCCGCCAACGGCGGCACGGATCCATGAATTCACATCCACCACGATGTCCACTTGATTACTCCTGTAGGTATTGGAAGATCGAGCCGCCATGTTGCTCCGGAGCGGGCGAGGTCCACAGCAAAAGCACCCACGGCCCGGCGCCGAGCGCCAGAACATCTAAACTTAGATCAGCCGGGCATGAGCGTTTGGTCGGCTCCGCCTTCATAATCTGCATACTCGGCCGGGTGTCGGCCACTGTTTCAACATGAGCGGGAGGATACTACATGGGGTATATACGAAAGAACAGTCCGGCACGAGCCGTGGCCGTCGCGGCCGCACGAACGGCCCCAAAGGGCAGTCCCGTCGTGTCAGCCGTTCAGCGACCACATCAGAAGGAAGTGATGCACCGCCTGCGTCGCGTCGAAGGCCAGATCCGCGGCGTGCTGGCAATGATGGAACAGGAGCAGCCCTGCGACGCAATCGCCCAGCAGTTGTCGGCGGCGCGCAAGGCGCTGGATCGCGCGTTCTACGAGATGATGGCGTGCAGCATGGAGATGGAGGTGACCGACGCCCCAAACAACACCGTGTTGTGCGAGCGCATCGCCGAGAAAACGCGGCTGATGGCCAAGTACGCCTGAGTTTTCACGGCGGGGTTGGCGACTGTCCGGATTCTGCTCTAAGGCAGTCGAAGGCTCGTCGGGCTATAGCTCGACTTTCACGGCTCCATGCTACATCAGGCCCTGATTGTCGTTGATACCAATGAGCTTAGGCTCGTTGACCTGCTTGATGGAGACCGACTTCAGCGCGCGCAGCCAGCGCGCCACCACATCCCACACCGGTTCACCCTCGACCCCGGCCGCCACTGGCGCCCAGCCGGCCACCTTGTAGGTCTTTGAAGCCTCGATCAGCTTTCCTTCAAGGCGCATGTCCTGGATGCGTTTGCCGGCTTCGGCCTTGGGTTCGACGGCGTAGCT
>JAJFJX010000394.1 GCA_021773655.1 Panacagrimonas sp. | reverse complement strand
ACCGGCATGATCGGCGACCCCACCGGCAAGAACGAGACGCGCCGGCCATTGACCCGCGCCGACGTCGAGACCAACGCCAGGACCTACCGTGAGCAGGTGTTCAAGATCCTCGACCCCGAACGCACCACCGTGGTGTTCAATTCGCACTGGCTGGACAAGCTGGGCACCGACGGCCTGATCCGCCTGGCTTCCCGGCAGACGGTGGCACGCATGCTCGAGCGAGACGACTTCTCGACCCGCTACCGGAGCGGACAGCCGATCGCGATCCACGAGTTCCTCTACCCGCTGCTGCAGGGCTACGACTCGGTGGAACTCAGGGCCGACGTCGAACTCGGCGGCAACGATCAGAAGTTCAATCTGCTGGTCGGCCGGCAATTGCAGCAGGCCTATGGCCAGCGTCCGCAATGTGTCCTGACCGTGCCGATCCTGGAGGGCCTGGATGGCGTCAACAAGATGAGCAAGTCGCTCAACAACTACATCGGCGTCAAGGAGCCGGCAGCACAGATGTTCGGCAAGATCATGTCGATCTCCGACACCTTGATGTGGCGGTACTTCGAGCTGTTGTCGTTCCTGCCGCTGACGCAGGTCGAGGCCCTGAAACAGAGCGTGCGCGACGGCGCCAATCCGCGCGACATCAAGATGGGGCTGGGCGTGGAAATTGCCTCGCGCTTTCACGGCGCGGGCGCGGGCGAGGCCGCGCGCCAGTCCTTCATCGAACAGTTCTCCCGCGGCGCACTGCCCGACGACATTGCGACCGTCTCGGTTGCCACGCCAGTTGCCGGCCTGCCGCTGGCTCGCGTGCTCAGGGAGGCCGGACTGGTGTCGAGCAACGCCGAGGGCGCGCGCATGATCGGACAACGTGCGGTGCGGATCGATCAGCAGCGCGTCGACGACAAGTCGCTGGTGCTGGCTCCGGGCGCGACCTACCTGCTACAGGTAGGCTCGCGTCGCCATGCTCGCGTCACCCTCATCGCAAGCGCCTGAAGGCGAGTCGCCGCCCTCGACAGCGAGCGGTCGCGCCTGCTCAGGCGCTGCGTGCCAGACGCTCGCGCCGCTGTGCGACGCTGGCCGACAGACCGCGCAGCACCTCGACGCTATCGTCCCAGTGTATGCAGGCATCGGTGACACTCTGCCCGTAGACCATGTTCGGTCGCGGGCCAATGTCCTGCCGGCCCTCGACCAGGTGCGACTCGATCATGACGCCGACGATTCGCGTCTCGCCGGTGGCGATCTGACCGCCGACATCCTGGCCCACCACGATCTGCCGCTTGTGCTGCTTGCTTGAATTGGCGTGACTGAAGTCGACCATCACGCGAGGCGCGAGTCCGGCTTTGGTCATTGCCGCACAGGCGGCCTCGACACTGGCGGCGTCATAGTTGGTGCCGCGACTGCCACCACGAAGAATGATGTGACAGTCGGCGTTGCCGGCGGTCTCGAAGATCGAAACCTGTCCGTCGTTGGTCATCGACAGAAACCGATGCGGTGAACCGGCCGACAGGCAGGCGTCCACCGCGACCTTGACGCTGCCGTCAGTGCCGTTTTTGAAACCCACCGGGCAGGACAGCCCCGAAGCCATTTCGCGATGCAACTGCGACTCGGTGGTTCGAGCGCCGATGGCGCCCCAGCTCACCAGATCGGCCAGGTACTGCGGCGTCAGGATGTCGAGAAACTCCACGCCGGCAGGAATGCCCATCTGGTTGAGATCGAGCAGCAGCTTTCGACCGGTGCGCAGGCCACGGTCGATGTCGTAGCCGTCGTTGAGGTCGGGATCGTTGATCAGGCCCTTCCAGCCCACCGTGGTGCGCGGCTTTTCGAAATACACCCGCATCACGATCAGCAGGTTCTTCTTCAACTGTTCGCGCAGTGCCTTCAGGCGACCGGCGTACTCGAGCGCCGCCTCCGGGTCGTGGATCGAGCAGGGCCCGACGATGACCATCAGGCGAGCATCACGGCCGGACAGGATGTCCTGGATCTCGCGTCGGGTCTCCAGTACGGTGCCGGCCGCCGCTTCGGGCAGCGGCAGTTCGGCTTGGACCTGTGCCGGCGTGGAAACCGCGCGGACGGAACGGATGCGTGTGTTTTCGGTGACGAACGTCATGATGTTGGCGGTCGGAAACCCAGGGCCTGTACGACAGAAAAGGGGCGCGAATGCTAGCAGAGGCCGGCAGCCAAACCCACCAGCGCCGGCCGGCAGATTCGGCCCGAAACGAACAAGGCGCCTATCGGCGCCTTGTTCGACCATTCCGGAAGGAATGTCCCGCCGATCAGCGGCTCATCAGGCAGCGACGTTTTCGGCCGGCTCGTCGACAACGCTCGCATGACGATCCACCAGTTCGACGTAGGCCATCGGCGCATTGTCACCGGCGCGAAAGCCGCAGCGCAGAACCCGAAGGTAGCCGCCGGGGCGCTTGTTGTAGCGCGGGCCCAGCACATCGAACAGCTTCTGCACCGCGTCACGGTCGCGCAGGCGGGCAAATGCGATCCGGCGGTTATGCACGGAGTCGACCTTGGCTCGCGTGATCAAGGGCTCGGCCAGACGGCGCAGCTCCTTGGCCTTGGGCACCGTGGTGCGAATCAGCTCGTGCTTGAGCAGGGCAACGGCCACCGACTGCATGGTGGCCTTGCGGTGGCTGCTGGTGCGACCGAAGGAACGGCCGGCATTTCCGTGACGCATGTTCGGGCTTCCTGATGCTTAGTTGGCGGTCGACTTGGGCGCCGACCAGTTATCCAGCCGCATGCCCAGTTCAAGTTCGTGCGCACGCAGCGCCTCCTTGATCTCGTTGAGCGACTTCTTGCCCAGGTTGGGCGTTTTCATGAGTTCATTTTCGGTGCGCTGCACAAGCTCGCCGATGTAGTACACGCTTTCCGCCTTCAGGCAGTTGGCGGACCGCATGGTCAGCTGAAGCTCGTCGATCGGACGGAACAGGATCGGATCCAGCGATCCGGTCGCCGGCTTGATGCCCACCGCGGGCAGGCCCGGTTCGGTATCGAGGTCGACGAACACGGTGAGCTGATCGCGCAGGATGCGCGCTGCCTGCCGCACCGCCTCGGCTGCATCGACGCCGCCGTTGGTGTCCACGTCCAGAATCAGGCGATCCAGATCGGTGCGCTGTTCGACGCGCGCACGTTCGACGCTGTAGCTGACGCGTCGCACCGGGCTGTACGAGGCCTCGAGCTTGAGCAGGCCCACCGTGGTGTTGGCCGCCTCGATGTCTGCGGCCTGGGCTGCCACGGGCTGGTAACCGCGTCCGCGAGTGACTTTGAGCGTGGCCTTGATCTTGCCGCCGGTGAGGTGCGCCAGCACCAGGTCCGGATTGACGATCTCGACGTCGTGGTCGAGCTGAATGTCACCGGCGGTGACCGGACCTGTGCCGGATTTCTCCAGGCGCAGGGTCGCTTCTTCACGCGCATGCATGCGCACGGCGATGTTCTTGATGTTGAGCAGGATGTCGATGACATCCTCCTGCACACCCTCGATCGCGCTGTACTCGTGGACCACGCCTTCGATCTGGACCTCTGTCACCGCAGATCCGGGAATCGACGACAACAGGATGCGACGCAGTGCATTGCCCAGCGTATGGCCGAAACCACGCTCCAGCGGTTCCATCGCGACACGGGCGCGGTTGGACGACACCGCCTCCATCTTGATCTCGCGGGGCTTGAGCAACTCGGATACGAAACCTTGCATGTGATCCTCTATGGGTTGTCGCCTGCACCCGGTTTTCAGAACAGCACTTCGTCTGACCTTGCGGATGCCGCGAACACGCCGCGGTCTGCGGCCTTACTTCGAATACAGTTCGACGACCAGATTCTCGTTGATGTCGGGCAGAATCTGGTCCCGACTGGGCCTGGACTTGTAGGTCCCCTTGAGCCCTTTTTCATCGACTTCGAGCCATTCCGGAAACCCGATCTGAGAAGCGATCGACAGCGATTCGGCCACGCGGGCCTGGCTGCGTGATTTCTCGCGGATCTCGACCGCATCGCCTTCCTGAACCTGATAGGACGGAATGTTGACCCGCTTGCCATTGACCAGCATCGCGCCGTGGCTGACGAGCTGACGGGCCTCGGCTCGTGTGCGGCCGAAGCCCATGCGGTAGGTCACGTTGTCCAGCCGGCATTCCAGCAGCAGCAGCAGGTTGAGGCCGGTTGCGCCCTTCTGCGTCGAGGCGCGCACGTAGTAGTTATGGAACTGGCGTTCGAGCACGCCGTACATCTGCTTGAGCTTCTGCTTCTCCCGCAGCTGGTTGGCGTAGTCCGAAGGTCTCGGCTTGCGCGCACCATGCTGGCCGGGCGGCGTGTCGAGCTTGCACTTGGTATCCAGCGACCGACCGCGCGACTTCAGCAGCAGGTCAGTGCCGGCGCGGCGGGACAGCTTGCACTTGGGGCCGATATAACGAGCCATGATCCGATCCTCTAGACGCGACGGCGCTTGGGCGGCCGGCACCCGTTATGCGGGATGGGCGTGACGTCGGTGATGTTGGAGACCTTGAAGCCGGCGGCATTGAGCGCGCGCACCGCGGATTCGCGGCCCGGGCCAGGACCCTTGATCCGCACTTCCACGTTCTTCACGCCGTGCTCGGCTGCGGCTTGAGCCGCCTTGTCCGAGGCCACCTGGGCAGCAAAAGGCGTCGATTTGCGCGAGCCCTTGAAACCGGCGGCACCGGCCGTGGACCAGGAGATCGCGTTGCCCTGGCGGTCGGTGATCAACACGATGGTGTTGTTGAACGACGCGTGCACGTGCACGACCGCGTCGGTGATGTTCTTCTTGATCCGCTTGCTGCGCGGCTTGGAACTGGAGGCGGTTGCCATGGGTTAAACAGCCCTCGATTACTTCTTGATGGCGCGACGCGGACCCTTGCGGGTGCGTGCGTTGGTGCGGGTACGCTGACCGCGCACCGGCAGGCCACGACGATGTCGCTGGCCGCGGTAGCAGCCCAGGTCCATCAGTCGCTTGATGCTCATCGACACTTCGCGTCGCAGATCACCTTCCACCGTGACCTTGCCGATCTCAGCGCGAATGGCGTCCACCTGACCTTCGGTCAGATTGCGGACCTGAATGGTCGGGTCCACGTTCGCGGCGGCACAGATTGCCTTGGCGCGCGTAGCGCCGATGCCGTAGATCGAACGCAGTGCGATGACCGTGTGCTTCTTGTCGGGGATATTGACGCCGGCGATACGTGCCATGACGCGGTGAACTCCAGGTTCTGGGACGCGCGAAAAAGGGCGCGAATTGTACGGAAATGCGGGTTGATCTACAAGCTTGCAGCTAAATTCAATGACGCGCCTTCGGCCAAACGTCGCTTCCGAAGCCGTTATGACGTCGTGGCGGCGGAACCGGATCCTCCGTCCGAGCATCCGGCGAACACAGAACTGCCGGAATGCCGGCCTTCCGATGCCCGTTATTCCCGGCATTCCCGGAGTTCACAGTGAACTGCCACGCCAGCGGCTGCCGCGACCTTCTGCGCCTGGAATCGATCCACCGGATGGATTCCCCGGCCTGCTGCCGGCCGACTCCGAAGCTCCGGCGCTCCAAAAGCGCGTGTCCGCTCCTCCAGCCCTCCCGGGCGTTCGCGGCCACTTGGAGCGCCAAGCTCCGGCGCTCCAAAAGCGCGTGTCCGCTCCTCCAGCCCTCCCGGGCGTTCGCGGCCACTTGGAGCGCCAA
>JAJFJX010000393.1 GCA_021773655.1 Panacagrimonas sp. | reverse complement strand
CCTTGCCTTCGCCCTTGTCGACGATGGCGGTGACGCGGGTACGGCCGATCACTTCACCTTCCGGAGGCGGAAGCTTGTGCAGCACGATGCCCTGTTCGCCGTGAACCAGGCGCACCCAGTCGATGCCGGTGCCCGGGTCCTTCATCCAGAAGCCGGGATAGCCCAGCACGACCGGGTAGGTCGGCAGGGCACGCAGGCCATCCTCGTAGACGAAGCGCAATTGCGACTCGTCCATCGGGTCCTGTCCAAGCCCCAGGCCCAGCGCGTACAGCATGGTGTCGCGCTGGGTGTACCTTTGCCGGATCTCCGGGATCGGCCAGTTCAGCAGCTTGTCGTAGTCGAAGCTCATCGCCGGACTCAGACCGGGTCCCAGGAGAATACTTCGCCCGAAGTCTCCAGCGACGTGAAGCCACTCTTGAGCGCCGGCAGCGCGTGCTCGGCGATGGACTGCGGCGTCCAGCCCTCATTGCGCTGCATGCCGCGCAGCGGCCGCGGCTGGCTCATCAGGAAGATCTCGTTGGCGCGAACGGCGAAAATCTGGCCGCTGACTTCGTTGGCCGCGTCGCTGGCGAGAAACACCGCCATCGGCGCGATCTTCCCCGACTCCATTTTCTTGAGCTTCTCCACCCGCTCCTGCTGCTGCGGCGTCTCGGTGGGGATGGAGCCGATCATGCGGCTCCAGGCAAACGGCGAGATGCAGTTGGAGCGGACCTTGTAGCGACGCATGTCGATGGCGATCGACTTCGACAGCGCGGCGATGCCCAGCTTGGCTGCCGCGTAGTTGGCCTGACCGACATTGCCGATCAGCCCGGAAGTGGAGGTCATGTGCACGTAGGCGCCTGAATTCTGCGCCTTGAAGTGCGGCGCCGCGGCGCGCGCAACGAAGAAGCTGCCGTTGAGATGCACGTCGATCACGGCGCGCCACTCGTCCACGCTCATGTTGAAGAAGAAGCGGTCGCGCAGGATGCCCGCGTTGTTGACCACCGCATCGATGCGGCCGAAGGTGTCCATGGCGCACTGCACGATGCGACCTGCGGCGACCCAGTCGGACACGCTCTCGTAGTTGGCCACCGCGCGGCCGCCACGACCCTCGATTTCGCGCACGACTTCCGCGGCGGGTGTGTCGGCCGAAGTGCTGCCATCGACTCCCACGCCCAGGTCGTTGACCACCACGGCCGCGCCTTCGCCAGCCATCTGCAGCGCAATGTCGCGTCCGATGCCGCGACCGGCGCCCGTGACCACCACCACCTTGCCTTCCATCATGTTGCCCATCGTCGATACTCCCAATGATTCTTCAAGCCGAGGAATGAGGTCGGCGCCATGCGCCGACTTGCCCAGGTGCGGTTCAGGACGGCAGGCCCAGCACCTGGGACGCGAGGATGTTGCGCTGGATCTCGTTGGAACCGCCGTAGATCGTGGCGGGCCGAGCGTTGTAGTAGCTGGTCAGCCAGTCGAAGTCTTCGCCCGCCATTTCCACGTCATCGACCAGACCACCGGCGCTGCCTGCGGTCTCGATCAGCAGCTGCGAGATCTTCTGATAGGTCTCGGTGCCGATGACCTTGAGCATGGAAACGTCTGAGCCGAGCTTCTCGCCGCGCCGCACCTGGTCGATGAAGCGCGTGTAGAGCGCGGCGTGATCGAGCACATCGAGCTTGAGGCGGGCGTAGGCATCCATGAAGCCCGCGTCGCTCTCCAGGCCGAGATGGCTGGCCAGTTCCTCCAGCCGCGCGATCGCGTACTGGCTCTGCTTGGGCCCGCCGATGGAGATGCGCTCGAAGCCCAGCAAGGCCTTGGCGATGGTCCAGCCGCGATTGATCTCGCCGACCAGGTTGGCCTTGGGCACCCGCACGTCGCGGAAGAAGCACTCGCAGAATTCTTCGTGGCCCGCGAGGTTGCGGATGGGCCGGCGCTCGATGCCCGGCGTGGTCACGTCCATCAGCAGGAAACTGATGCCTTCCTGCTTCTTCGCGCTCTTGTCGGTGCGAACCAGCATGAAGATGTGCGTTGCGTCCTGCGCCAGCGTGGTCCAGGTCTTCTGTCCGTTGACCACGAACTCGTCGCCGTCCAGCACCGCCTCGGTGCGCAGGCTGGCCAGATCCGAGCCGCTGTTGGGCTCGGAGTAGCCCTGGCACCAGATATGTTCACCGGACAGGATCTTGGGCAGGTAATAGTCTTTCTGTTCTTCGCTGCCGTTCTGGATCAGCAGCGGTCCGACCATGGTGATGCCCATGTCGGGCGCGCGACCCACGCCGTGCAGTTCGATCTCCTCGTAGAAGATGATCAGCTTGGACGGCTCCAGACCCATGCCGCCGTACCGCGTCGGCCAGGCCGGCGTGAGCCAGCCCTGCTTGGAGAGGGTCAGGTACCAGTCGCGAATCTGTGCCCAGCGCAGGCGGGTCTTGGGATAGCGCAGTTCTTCGGGATAGTTGGCGCGAAAAAAACTGCGGACCTGCTGGCGAAAGCTATCGTCGTCCAGCGCGTTCCAGTCGGTGACGGCACTCATGCATCGCTCCCTGCTTTTGGCGGATTGAGCCGGACATAGCGGCGCCGATGCGCCGATGCATTGCCAAGCCAGGGCGCCAGGGCGAGCGTGCGATTCACGTACAGACTCAGCTCGTACTCGTCGGTGACCCCGATACCGCCGTGCATCTGCATCGCTTCGCGCGCGGTCCACATGGCGGCCTCGGCGGCGCGCGCCTTGGCGCGACTCGCATAGCTGCTGCGCTCGTCGACCGAGCAGCTGCCGGCGTCGAATGCGGCAATGGCCTGGTTCAGACAGGCCGCGGTGAGTTCTTCCTGGATCAGCAGGTCCACCGCACGGTGCTGCAAGGCCTGGAAGCTGCCGATGGGCTTGCCGAACTGCACGCGGGTCTTGAGATAGTCCTGGGTCATGGTGCGCATGCGCCGGAGCAGGGCCAGCAGCTCGACGGCGTTCATCAGCACGGCCTCGTCGATGGCGGCTGCGAAATCCGCCGCAGAGAGGCTCAGGTGTGCGTCTGCCGCCACACGCAGGCCTTCTACCGAGATGCGGGCCAGCGAGGTGCCATCGGCCTGGGCTTCGGACACCAGCTTCAGGCCGTCGCTGCCGGCTTCGACCACCAGCAGCTCGATGCCCTTGTCGCTGCGCGCCGCCAGCAGGAAATGGGTGGCGCCGCTGCCGGGGCGGACGAACCGCGCCTGGCCGCTGACGCTCCAGCCCTCGCCCTGCACGGTCGCGGTGAATGCAGGGTCCGCCGGGTCCAGACCGCCCGTGGCGTTCTGCCAGGCCAGGCCCGGGATCACGCTGCCGTCTGCGATGCCGCCGAGCAGGGCGTCGCGTCGCTCGCCTGCCGCGCAGCGGCGCAGCACACCGGCCGCTAGCACCGCCACCGGCACCAGCGGCTCGGGGGCGAGCTGCCCCGCAACGGAGTCGATCACGACCGCGGCCTCGGCAAAGCCCAGGCCGAACCCGCCCAGTTCCTCGGGCAGCAACAGGCCGGTCCAGCCCTGGCCGGCCAGCTCGGCGAGCATCGCGGGATCGAATTCCGGCTTTTCGCCGCGCAGCTTGCGCGCGCGTGCCAGCGACAGACGCCCGGACGCGAAGGCGGTGGCACTGTCCGCCAGCAGGCGCAACTGATCGCTGCGCTCGGCCTCTGTTGCAGTGTCTAGCATGGAATTCTCCTCATTCTGGCTGGTAACTCTTCCTAGTAACTCTTGGGCAGGCCAAGAACCTTCTCGGCAATGTGACACAGGATCAGTTGCGGGCTCACGGGCGCCAGCTTTGGAATCATCATCTCGCGCATGTAGCGCTCGACGTGGTACTCCCGGGCGTAGCCCATGCCGCCGTGCGTGGCGACCGCGCGCGTGCAGGCGCGGAAACCCACTTCCGCCGCGTAGAACTTTGCAGCATTGGCGTCCGGGCCACACGGCAGGCCGCGGTCGTATTTCCAGGCCGCGCGGCGCACCATCAACTCGGCGGCCTCCAGCTCGATCCAGCTTTCCGCCAGGGGGTGCTGGATCGCCTGGTTCTGGCCGATGGGCCGCCCGAACACCACTCGCTCGCGGG
The DNA here is from genome assembly GCA_021773655.1 of Panacagrimonas sp. Taxonomy (GTDB): domain Bacteria; phylum Pseudomonadota; class Gammaproteobacteria; order Nevskiales; family Nevskiaceae; genus Panacagrimonas. The sequence continues at coordinate 538 of JAJFJX010000393.1, read as the reverse complement.
CGTAGTCGGTGGCGCGCTTGAGTGCTGCGCGACCCAGGCCGACTGCCTCGGAGGCAATCAGCACGCGCTCCGGGTTCAGGCCATGCAGGATGTATTCGAAGCCCCGCCCTTCTTCGCCGACCCGGTCCTCGTCGAGCACCGGCAGGCCGTCGATGGCCAACTCGTTGGAGTCCACGCACTTGCGGCCCATCTTGTCGATTTCCTTGATGTCGACATAGCGGCGATCCAGCGGCGCGTAGAACAGGGTCAGTCCCTGCGTGGGCTTCCTGCACTGGTCGAGCGGCGTGGTGCGCGTGAGAATCAGGATGCGGTCCGCGACCTGCGCCGTGGAGATCCAGACCTTGCGGCCGTGCAGCACATAGCCTTTGCCGGTGCGCTCTGCGCGGGTCTTGAGGCGGGTGGTATCCAGGCCCGCGTCGGGCTCGGTGACGCCGAAGCAGGCTTTCTGCTCGCCCTTGACCAAGGGCGGCAGGAACCGCTGTTTCTGTTCTTCGGTGCCGTACACCACCACCGGCTGCAAGCCGAAGATGTTCATGTG
>JAJFJX010000392.1 GCA_021773655.1 Panacagrimonas sp. | reverse complement strand
CTTCTCGCACACGCAGGACATCACGCCGGCCGGTGTGCGGATCGGGACGGTATCTCCGGACGGACGTGACGGCATGCTGCTGCACGCCCGCCAGTTCGCCGAGGCCGGCATCCCGTTCATCTTCGATCCCGGCCAGGGCCTGCCGATGTTCAGCGGCGAGGAACTGCGTGCCTTCATCGAGCAGGCCAGCTACCTGGCGGTCAATGACTACGAGGCCGAACTGCTGACCGAACGTACCGGCCTGAGCCTCAAGCAGATGGCCGAGCGCGTCGACGCGCTGGTGGTCACCCGCGGCGGCAAGGGCTCCCACATCTTCAACCGGGGACGCGTGCTCGAGATTCCCTGTGCCAAGGCCGAGTCACTGGCCGACCCGACCGGGTGTGGCGATGCCTATCGTGGCGGCCTGCTCTACGGGCTGCTGCAGGGCATGGACTGGGAAACCACCGGCCGCATCGCCAGCCTGATGGGCGCGATCAAGATCGAACGGGTCGGCCCGCAGAATCACCGGGTGGACATCGAGCAGTTCCGCGAACGTTTCCACGACGAGTTCCGGCGCCGCATGGACTGAACGCAGCCGGCGCCCGCAGCCGTAAAAGGCAGCCGGAACTGGAATACTCACCGGGGAACCCCGACACTCGGCACATGGAATTACCCGTCATCCAGCGGATCGGCAACGCCTGGCGCACCCAGCGGGTGGCGCGTGAGTACGGCATGGAGCCGCTGGCCCGCCTGCTGGCCGAGTACCTGCCGCAGGAGCAGATCCAGGAGGTGCGTCGCGCCTACGAGTTCGGCGCCAAGGAACACAAGGGACAGAGCCGCACCTCCGGTGAGCCCTACATCTTCCACCCGCTGGCAGTGGCACGCGTCCTGGGCGAGATGCACATGGATTCGACCACGCTGTGCGCGGCGATCCTGCACGACGTCATCGAGGACACCGGCGTGTCCAAGGACGAGGTCGCGGCGCGATTCGGCAAGGACGTGGCCGAACTTGTCGACGGCGTGTCGAAGATCGGCAAGATCGAGGGCATGACACGCGCCGAGCGTCAGGCCGAGAGCTTCCGCAAGCTGCTGCTGGCGATGACCAAGGACATCCGGGTCATCCTGATCAAGCTGGCCGATCGCCTGCATAACCTGCGCACGCTCAACGCCATGGCGCCGGAGAAGCGGCGCCGGATCGCGCGCGAGACGCTGGACATCTACGCGCCGATCGCGCAGCGCCTGGGTATCCACACCATCCGCGTGGAACTCGAAGACCTCGCCTTTGCCCACCTTTATCCGACCCGCTTCGCGGCCCTGGCGCACGGCGTGGCCAAGCAGATGGGCGACGCCAAGGGGCTGGTCAAGGAGGTTGAAAGCCGCCTGTCGCAGCATCTGCGCGACGAGGGCATCGGCGCCACCGTGGCCGGGCGCGACAAGAACATCTACAGCATCTATCAAAAGATGAGGCGCAAGAAGCTGCGCCTGCTCAAGGTAATGGACCTGCTCGGCTTTCGCGTGATCGTGTCCAAGGTCGACGACTGCTACCGCGCACTGGGGGTGGTCCACCACGTCTTCAAGCCGGTGCCCGGCCACTTCGACGACTACATCGCCAACGCCAAGGGCAATGGCTACCAGAGTCTGCACACCAGCTGCGTAGCGCCCGGCGGGCACAAGATCGAGGTGCAGATCCGCACCCGCGAGATGCACCATGTCGCCGAAGCGGGCATCGCCGCGCACTGGCAGTACAAGCTGGGCGACCGCTCCAGCCAGGCCGGGCCGCAGGGGCGCGCCAAGGAATGGCTGCGCAACGTGTTCGACGACCTGGGCACCGATGCCTCGATGGACTTCATCGAAGGGGTCAAGGTGGACCTGTTCCCCGACGAGGTCTATGTGTTCACCCCCAAGGGCGACATCCGCCAGTTGCCCAAGGGCGCAACGCCGGTGGACTTCGCCTATTCGGTGCATTCCGAACTCGGCGACCGCTGCGTGGCGGCTCGCATCGATGGCAGCCTGGAACCGCTCAACTCGCCGCTCAAGTCGGGTCAGACGGTGGAGGTCATCACCGCACGCCATGCGCGTCCGAACGCCGCCTGGCTGCACTTCGTCAAGACCGCCAAGGCGCGCAGCCACATCCGCAATTACCTGAAGAACCAGCGCGAGGACGAAGCCATCCGACTCGGTCGCCGGCTGCTGGAAATCTCTCTGCGCGACCTCAGGATTCCGCTGTCCGCACTGCGCGAGGAACGCGCCGAGCAGGTGCTCAAGAGTTTCGCGCTGAACGATGTCGAGGAGCTGTTCGCCGCCATCGGCACCGGCGAGCGTCTGGCCCCGCTGGTGGCACGACGGTTCCTCAGCGAAACGGTCGGCGATGCATCGCAGCCGGCGGGCTCCGGACAGGCACTGGCCATCGAGGGCACCGAAGGTCTGGTGCTGGATTACGGTCGATGCTGCCGGCCCATCCCCGGTGACGAGATCCGCGGCCACGTCAGCGTCGGCCGCGGCATCGTCATCCACCGGATCGAGTGCACCCACGCCAAGGCGCGCCCGCACGACTGGGTGCCGTTGGTGTGGGCCCAGCAGGTGCAGGGTGATTTCCTCTGCGAGCTGATGATGCAGGCACAGAACAAGCGTGGCCTGCTGGCCCGCATCACCGCTGAAATTGCCGGTTCCGACGCGAGTATCGAGAACGTGCAGATGCCGGACCGGGCCGGCGGTGACGCGGTGGAGATGCGCTTCATTCTCACGGTCAAGAACCGAGTGCACCTGGCGCGGGTGATGCGGAGGCTGCGCCGCATCGACGGCATCGGCCGCGTCGCCCGTTCCTGATCACGCATCACGAACGATGCGACCCAATCGCCTGCCGCCGGCGCCGGACGCCGAGCACCTGCAACCTTCGTTCCGCGTCGTTCGCAGCCTGCTGCCCTACCTGCGCGAGTTCCCCGGCCGGGTCACGCTGGCGGCTATTTGCCTGATCGCGGCCAAACTCAGCGGGGTGGCGTTGCCGCTGGTGCTCAAGCACATCGTCGATGGCCTCGACACGGACCGGCAGGCCGCCGTGGCAGTGCCGGTGGCACTGCTGGTGGCTTATGGCGTCATGCGCTTCGGCAACGTGCTGCTGGGAGAATTGCGGGACGTGATCTTCGGGCGCGTCACCGAACGCGCGGTGCGACGGGCCTCGCTGGACGTTTTCCGTCATCTGCACCGACTGGATATCGAGTTCCATCTGGCGCGGCGCACCGGCGGCGTGGCACGGGACATCGAGCGCGGCGTGACCGGCATCAGCTTCCTGCTGCGCTTCATGCTGTTCAACATCCTGCCGACGCTGCTGGAGCTGGCACTGGTGGCGGTGATCCTGCTGGTCGAATACGGGCCGGCATTTGCCGTGGTCACGGCGGTATCGGTGCTGGCCTACATCGGCTTTTCGGTCAGCGTCACCGAGTGGCGGACCCGCTTCGTGCGCGAGGCGAACCTGCTCGACTCGCGGGCCAGCCAGCGAGCCGTGGACTCCCTGCTCAACCACGAGACGGTCAAGCTGTTCGCCGCCGAACGCCGCGAGGCCGAGGAGTACGACCGCTACATGGCCGAGTGGGAGAACGCGCAGCAGCGCAACCGCTCATCGCTGGCGGCACTGAATGTCGGCCAGTCGATGATCGTGGCCGGCGGCATGACCGCGATGATGTTCATGGCGGCCTACGGAGTGGTCGCACAGCGGCTCAGCCTGGGCGATTTCGTGGCAATCAACGCCTACATGATCCAGCTGTTCATGCCGCTGAACTTTCTCGGCTTCGTCTACCGCGAGATCCGGCGCGCGCTGGTGGACATGCAACGCATGTTCGAGCTGATGCGCCAGCGTCCGGGCGTCGGCGATCCGGAGCATCCGCAGTCGCTGCGGCCGGCAGGCTGCGCCGGTGTGCGCTTCGAGGGCGTGAGCTTTGGTTACCAGACGGACCGGCCGGTGCTCGACGGCGTGGACTTCGAGATCGCGCCCGGCCGCAAACTGGCCATCGTCGGCGCCAGCGGTGCGGGAAAGTCGACGATCGCGCGGCTGATGTACCGCTTCTACGATCCGCATCGGGGCCGCGTGCTGATCGACGGCATCGACATCCGCGACATCAGCCAGGAGAACCTGCGATCAGTGATCGGCGTGGTGCCGCAGGACACCGTGCTGTTCAATGACAGCCTCGGCTACAACCTGATGTACGGCAACCCGGCCGCCAGCCCGGAACAGCTGCAGCAGGCGATTCGCACGGCCCACCTCGACGCCTTCGTGCAACGCCTGCCGCAGGGTCTGGAGACACCGGTGGGCGAGCGCGGACTCAAACTCTCGGGCGGCGAAAAACAACGTGTGGCCATCGCCCGCGCTCTGCTCAAGGACCCGCCCATCCTGGTCTTCGACGAGGCCACGTCTTCGTTGGACTCGGCCTCCGAGCAGGCCATCCTGGAGGCCCTGCACGACGCCGCCGAGCATCGCACCACGCTGGTCATCGCACACCGGCTGTCGACGGTGACCGACGCCGACGAGATCCTCGTGCTCGAGGGCGGATGCATACGCGAACGCGGACCACACGCGGTGCTGCTGAGCCTGGACGGTCGCTACCGCAAGCTGTGGGAACTGCAACAGCGGGAACACCATCGGTCCTGATCCACCGTCGGTCGGGAATTCCACGCCGGTCACGGTGCGGTCACAGCAGGCTGCAGCAATGTCAATTGTGCGCCTTGCACCGATGGCACATGGCGCACAAACTCGGACCATAACGATCAAGCGGTGGAGCTCGGTTCATCCACCGTCCGCGTGGCCTCAGGAGGAGAACGATGAAAACAAGACTGAACAGGCTGTTGCGAATTTGCGCCGGGGCCATGGCCTTCGGCATTCCGCTGGCGGGCCACGCAGCGACGTTCGAGTTCGGCGAGGTGCGTGGCAGTCTGGACACCACGGTTTCGGCCGGCGTCACGGTCAGCACCGAGGATCCGGACCGCAGCCTGATCGGCATTGCCAACGGTGGCACCGCCCGCACCGTCAACGAGGACGACGGCCGCCGCAACTACGAGGCCGGCGATGTGATCTCGGCGCTGATCAAGGCCACCCATGACCTGGACATCAATTACGGCAGCGTCGGGATCTTCGGCCGCGCCAGCTACTTCTATGATTTCCAGGCCGACGACGACAGCGACAATTTCGGTGATCGCGGCAAGGACCGGCTGGTGGCGCAGGGCGATCTGCTCGACCTGTTCGCCTATTTCAACTTCCAGCTCGACGGCCGCAATGCCGCCGTGCGTGCCGGCCGTCAGGTGGTGAACTGGGGCGAGTCGACCTTCATCGGCAACAGCATCAACGCCATCAATGCCTTCGACGTGGCGCGCTTCCGCGCGCCGGGTTCGGAACTGCGCGAGGCCCTGCTGCCGCACCCGATGCTGTGGACCTCGCTGTCGCTGACCAATGCGCTGAGCATCGAATCGGTATGGATCTGGGGTTTCGACGAGGTCGAGATCGACCCGCGCGGCAGTTTCTTCTCCACCAACGACTTCATCTCCGACGACGGCAACGTCGCCTACACCGGCATCGGCCGACGCAATGACCAATCCGGCACCGAGCCGTTGTCGGCCTCGACCGCCGCGGTGGGCCTGGCACGCGCATCGACCCGGCACCCGGACCGCAAGACCGGACAGTACGGGGTGGCGCTGCGCTACTTCGCCGACTGGCTCAACAGCTCCGAACTGGGCCTGTACTACCTGAA
>JAJFJX010000391.1 GCA_021773655.1 Panacagrimonas sp. | reverse complement strand
GCACCAGGCTGCCCACGACCTGCCAGGCGCTGTTGCTGATCTGGCCGCTGCTGCTGCCGTTGAGCAGCTCCTGCCTGGAGACGATGTACTCGCCCAGCAGGCCGAATGGGCCGGTGTACAGATAGCCCTGCGGCGAGATGCGGGTGGCGTCACCGTCGTAGCTCGTGTCCGCGGCGTAGGACAGGCCGGTGCGCCGGTCCGGCGTGGAGTAATTGCGCGGCGCTTCGGTCACGCCGCGTTTGCTGCCGTGCGAACCGGCGATGCCGAAACCGATGCCCGGCGTCGGCTCGTAGAACACGCGCGCTGCGACTTCCTTGCGGCCGTTGTTATCCGTTGCGCCGCCGTCCTCGCCGTCGCGCGTGCCGTTGTAGACGCCGATGGTGTAGTTCAGGGTCTTGCCGGCCAGATCACCCTGAAGCTGCACGCCGAGTTCGCGATTCGGCGCCAGCTCGGTCGGCAGGCCGCGCTCGATGAAGTGGAGCGCGCCGCCGGACTGCAGCCGCTCGATGCCGACCGGGCCCTTGACCTTGCCCGCGCGCACCGTGGCGGCCGGCGAGAATTTCAGGTCGATGTAGGCGTCGACGATCGTCGCGCCGCTGCCGGCGAATTCCGGCGTCACGCGGTAGCCGACCAGACTGCCGATCGAGCCCTGGAACGTGGGGCGGATGCGGCGGAAGATGAAAGTGTCCGAGGTCTGCGGCACGGTGTCGCCCGTGAACCAGCGTCCGTCGAACTGGAGCAGTCCCCTGAACTTGTGCTCGTCGTCGCCTTTCTTGCCGGCAGCGGCCTTGGCGTCCCTGGCCTTCTTGTCGGCCTCCTGTGCGATCTCGAGCTTGCGTTCGAGAATGCGCACGCGCTGATCGAGGTCCTCGGCAGAAGCCGATGCCAGTGCAAGCGGGGGCGCGCCCACCAGAACGAGGCCCGCCAGGGCGTGCAGCGCCCACGCGGGGCGAAAGAATAATGCGAGTGACATGGAATCGGTCCTTGGGATGGGTACTTGTGATGAAGACTTCCGGCGGTCCGGTCAGCTCGTTTGTGTGGGTCTGGCAGACCCGGGCCTGGCAACCCAGGTCTGAGGCGGGGTGTCCAGCCTCAGCTTTTCGCGGCGCTCGATCTGCACGATGCGCCCGTGATGCACCGCGATCTCGACCGACCCGAACTGCAGCCCGGCCAGCGCCTGCTGGATCCGGTCGAGCGTGGATTGATCGAGACGGCTCGAATGAATGGAGGGAGAGGTGTTCATTGGCGTGAGATTGTTTGGTTATTAAAAATAGCCACTATCTGTGCCAAATCGGTCTTAAGTATATAAATAATTGATTTAATTGTTTATATCAATGCAGTATGATCATATGTTGCGTCAAAACCGCCATATATGGCAGCAAACGAAGCATCATGTGACGCAAAATCTGCTGAATATTGCGAAATGAATTTGACGCACGAGCAACTGCGGCTTTCCCTGTGGAGCGAGGTCGGCAAGCACCTGGAGCTTCGCGAGTCCCTGCCCGTGCTCGCCCAGGGGCTGGCGGAGGCCATCGCGCTCGGGGCGCTCGATCTGATCGAACGCGATGCCGAGACCGGCAACCTGCTGTTGCCGGTGCAGTGGTCCCCGTCGGGCGGCGTACGCCGGCGCACCGGCGCGCAGGTGCTGACGCCGAGCGTCCTGCAAGCCTTCGAGGTCTGGGCCGCGCGCGGCGAGGACTGGCTCGCCCGGCCCGGTGATCCGGCGACGCCATTTGCCGGTGCCGAGCGGCTGATTCCCGAGGCGCAGTGCCTGGCCGGACCCCTTTGCGCCTCGGGCCGCGTGCTCGGGATGCTCATCGCCACCGCGCCAGCGGCCACGCACTATTCGGAGGACGACCGGTCCTTGTTCCGGGCTGCGCTGGCCCCCTGGAGCGCTGCACTGGAGAACCAGGCGCGCCTGCACGCGCTGCGTCGGCTGGGCGCCGCGGCCGATGCGGACCGCCAGGCGCTGCTGTCCCGCCTCGGCCGCAAGTCGCTGTCGGAGGTCGTGGTGGGTGCAGAACAGGGGCTGCGCGGCGTCATGGAGCGCGTCGACCAGGTGGCCAGCACGCAAGCCACGGTGCTGATCCTGGGTGAAACCGGTTCCGGCAAGGAAGTGGTCGCCCGCACCATCCACGAGCGCTCAAGCCGTCGCGACGGCCCCTTCGTGCGCGTCAACTGCGGTGCCGTTCCGGCGGAGCTGATCGATTCCGAACTCTTCGGCCACGAGAAGGGCAGCTTCACCGGCGCGCTCGCGCCGCGCCGCGGATGGTTCGAGCGTGCCGACGGCGGCACGCTGTTTCTCGACGAGATCGGCGAGCTCACGCCAGCAGTGCAGATCCGCCTGCTGCGCGTGCTCCAGGACGGCATCGTCCAGCGGGTCGGCAGCGAGCGTGAAGTCGCCGTCAACGTGAGAGTCATCGCCGCCACCCATCGCGATCTGCCGGGCATGGTGCAGGAAGGACATTTCCGCGAAGACCTGTGGTATCGGATCGCGGTGTTTCCGCTGTTGCTGCCGCCGCTGCGCGAACGACTACCAGACATCCCGCTGTTGGCACGCCATTTCGTCGAGCGGGCCGCGAGCCGCCTCGGGGTGCCGACGCCAAGCATCAGCGAGGACGACCACCGACAACTGCGCCTCTATCGCTGGCCGGGCAATGTCCGCGAGCTCTCGGCGGTACTGGAGCGGGCGGTGATCCTTGGTCGCGGCCAGCGCCTGGAGCTCGAAGCCGCGTTGGGGTCCGAGCCCCGGAACGTGGCCGCGCCCGTATCGGCGCCGCCGGTGCCGCGCCCGGGCGATGCCGTGCCGGATCACCGCCAGGACATCGCCCCGCTCGACGAGGTCCTCGCGGCGCACCTCGGCAGGGCGCTGCTGTCCTGCGGCGGACGCATCGACGGCCCGCATGGTGCGGCCAGGCTGCTGCGCGTCAATGCCAGCACCCTGCGCGCCAAGTTGCTCAAGTATGGCGTGGACGCAAAGGCCTTCCGGCGCTGATCGTCTCGGTCTGCGACGGCGCGTGGGCCGCGGTTGGCGCCGGATGCCGGACGGGCCTTGCGCCGCCCGGAGCGCGGCACCTGGCGGCACCTGGCGGCATCCGGGGCGACGGTCCACAGGGTGCTGCATCGCCACGCGGTCAGCGCGCCGGTCGATCGCGCAGCCCTCAGGCGATGGATCGACGACGGCGCGGTGCAGATGCCCGACGCCGCTACGTGGACGGGCCCTGGCCGTCCTGGAAATCAAGATCCAGGGCCCCGCACAGCCAATCGAGCATGGGCCCCAACAGGACGTAGCGCGCCATCAACGGCCTGACCAGGTCCGGGCGCAGCAACAGCGCGTCGTCGAGCCGGGTGGAGGCGATGAAGTCCTTGCGCTTGAGGTCCTCGATCAGTTCGTGGGCAGGGTCGTAGCCCCTGGGCGGACGCACCAGCGCGGCGCCTGTCAGCGCAAAGACCTTGCGGAATTCGGGGCTGCGCGTGGCCTTCTTCCAGCTCGCCGGATTGCTCACCATGTAATCGCGGATCCGGCGCGTGGTCGCCGACTGCGGGTGCCAGATTCCGCCGCCCACGAAGCACTCTCCCGGCTCGATGTGCAGATACAGGCCGGGGGTGTCGAGCCGTCCCATGGACGCATTGCCCGCTTCGCCGCGCGCTGCCTTGCCCGCAGCGGCATGCGCGAAGTACATGCCCACATGCGTCTTGTACGGGCGCTTGTCTGTCGCAAAGCGCGTGTCGCGATGGATGCGGAACAGCGAGCCCCCGACCGGTCTGGCCACGGCAGTGAGCTGCGGGCTGATGTCCTTGAGCGGGTCGGCAAGGGCGCTGATCAGCCGCAGGGCCGGAGCGCGCACGTGCGCCTCGTAGCGAGGCTTGTTGTCCTGGAACCATTCGCGCGAATTGTTCTTCGCCAGCTCGCGCAGGAAGGCGAAGGTCTCGGTGCAAAAGCAGGGGCTGGCCTTGCTGGCCATTGACGGCTCCAGGGAACGGTTGGCGCCGCATTCTGCCGCGCCCGTTCCGTTGGCGCAGCGGCAAGGCCGCCGGCCGGCGCGCGTGGGATAATCCGGCGCCACCCTGTCGGCGAGTGTCCCATGCAAGCTGTCCCGATTCTGGATCTGCGCGCGCCGCGCCCGCCGGCCGGCGATCGTCCGAAGGCTGCGGCCAGGGCGCGCCTGGAGTCCAACAAGCTGGCCAAACGCCTGCGCCGCGAGGTCGGCCGGGCGATCCAGGATTTCTCCATGATCGGCGAGGGTGACCGGGTGATGGTGTGCCTGTCCGGCGGCAAGGACAGCTACACGATGCTCGACGTGCTGATGCAGTTGCAGGCCAGGGCGCCGGTTCGCTTCGAGCTGCATGCGGTGAACCTGGACCAGAAGCAGCCGGACTTTCCCGCGCACATCCTGCCGGAGTATCTGGCCTCCAGAGGGGTGGCCTACACCATCCTGGAGCAGGACACCTACAGCGTGGTCAAGCGCAACATCCCCGAGGGCAAGACCATGTGTTCGCTGTGCTCGCGGCTGCGACGCGGGGCGCTGTACTCCTTTGCCCACGAGCAGGGATTCAACCGCATCGCGCTGGGGCACCACCGCGACGACATCCTCGCCACGTTCTTCCTCAATCTGTTCTTCGGCGGCAAGCTGGCGGCGATGCCGCCCAAGCTGCGTTCGGACGACGGTCGCAACGTGGTGATCCGCCCGCTGGCCTACTGCTGCGAATCCGACATCGCCGAATACGCCGTGCAGAAGCAGTTCCCGATCATTCCCTGCAATCTGTGCGGCACGCAGGAAAACCTGCAGCGCAGGCAGGTGCGCAGGATGATGGACCAGTGGGAGCGCGAATACCCGGGGCGCTCGGAGATCATCTTCAGGGCGCTGGGCAACGTGGCGCCGTCGCAGCTTGCCGATCCCAGGCTGTTCGATTTCCTCGGCCCGGGCGGTGGCAGCGCCGGTCCGAACAACTGGTTGATGGCCGAGCCCGAACCGGCGCCCCCCTGAGACCCTTGTACACGCACGGCCCGCGCCGCCCGAACACTTCATCCGTCGCCCGTGGCTGCGCGTAGTGAGGTCTGCAGCCCGCCGCGTCGCCGGGCCGCGACCGGAAACCGGAGGGTCCCCGCATGAAGTTCAGGCCACGCAGCCGCCGCGAGTTCCTGCGGCAACTGTTCTGGAGCGCCGGCGCCGTCGGCAGCGCATCCTGGCTGGCCGCCTGCGGCGGCAGTTCGGGCAACAGCCTTCCGGACAGGACCCGCGGGCGTCTGGCCGGGATCGGGCCGCTGGGTGAGCCGGACGCCAACAACATCCGCCTGCCCCGGGGATTCACCTCGCGCGTGGTGGCGGTCGCGGGCCAGTTTCCAGCCGCCGGCAGCCCCGGCATCTGGCATGCGTTTCCGGACGGCGGCGCGGTGTTCCCGCGTCCGGAGGGCGGCTGGATCTATTGCTGCAACAGCGAGGTCCCCGGCATCGGGACCGTGACCTTCTCCTTTCCGGAGCTGTCCGGGCTGCCCCTGGTGGACGAGCTGATCGGTGTCGGCGGTCGGTTCGCGCCCGGTCTGGGGGGCGCCAGCGCGCTGGTCTTCGACGCCGGCGGCACGGTGGTGGACTGCTACCGAGTGCTGCGCAATACCACCTTCAACTGCTCCGGCGGCGCCACGCCCTGGAACACCTGGCTGAGTTGCGAGGAGATCAACGACGGCCGCGTGTGGGAGTGCGACCCGTATGGCGTCGTAGACGCCCAGGTCAAGCCGGCGCTGGGCATCTTTGCGCACGAGGCGCTGGCGCTGGACCCGGCCGCGCGCACCGCCTACATGACCGAGGACCTGCCAGAGGGCCGCTTCTACCGATTCGTCGCCACCGAGCCGGACTGGCCCGCCGGCGGGCGCGCGCGGTTCGAGCAGGGCACCCTGCAGGTGCTGCAGGTCTTGGGTGATCCCGATACCGCGCAGAACAACCCGCTGCCGGTGCGGTGGATCGACGCCGCCAACCCCGCCGCCCGCCAGATCGACAACAGACGGCCCGAAGCGACCGCCTTCGATGGCGGCGAGGGCCTGTGGTTTCATCGGGGCGTCGCGTTCTTTGCCACACGGGGCGACAACCGCATCTGGGCCCTGGATACCGACGCGCAGACCCTGGAGATCATCTACGACTTCGATACCGCGTCCGGCGCCAGCCGGATCCTGTCGGGCGTCGACAATCTCACGGTCACCGCCAGTGGAGAGATCCTGGTCTGCGAGGACGGCGGTGACATGCAGCTCTGCGTGATCCTGCCGGACCGCAGCGTCATCCCGCTGTTGCAGGTGATGGGCCAGAGTGCCTCGGAGATTTCCGGTGCCGCGTTTTCGCCCGATGGCCGGCGGCTGTACTTCAACTCCAATCGCGGCTCGCGCAACGGGCTGGGTCTGGGCATCACCTACGAGATCATGCTGCCGTTTTCGGCCTGACCGGAGTCCCGTTCCATGTCCTCACCGCGCCGCGCCGCGCCTGCATCGCCCGCGGCGGCCAGGGTCTGTGCCGCCGCGAGTCCCCGCGTCGCGCCGCCCGGCGTCGAGCGTGAGCGGCGGCGGGTCCGGCGTCTGCGCACCTGGGTCTGTGGCCTGACTCTGGTGCTTGTGCGAGTTCCATGGCGCCGGCATGAATCCCCCGCCCCGGCCGCCCCTGGCCTGGCCGGATCGTGTGCGCGTCGCACTCGGGTCGATGCCGGCTCCGCCCCCCGGGGTCGGTGCCCGCGCCGACTGCATCTAAACTTGGGCGGATGATATCGACTCGACGCAGGCGCATCGCCACCGCGATCGCCGCCCTGATGAGCCTGCTCGCTGCCGTCGCGGCGGCCGAGGTGCGGGTCAAGGTCGAGGGCCTGGAGGACGCCGAGCGCGAAAATGTCGAGGCGCGCCTGGGCATCCGTGCGCGCGCCGCGGACATCGGCGAGAACGAGGCGCTGGTGATGCGTCTGCACCGGCAGGCCACGTCGGACATCGAATCTGCGCTGCAGCCGTTCGGCTACTACAGCCCGAAGGTCGATGCGCAGATCGAAGGGTCGGTGCCGGACTGGACCGCGCGCTACCGCATCGACCCCGGCCCTCCGACGCGGGTCACGGCCATCGACACGCGCTTCGTCGGCGAAGGCGCGGACTTCGAGGCGCTCGAACGGCGGCTGCGCTGGATCCCGCTCAAGCTCGACGAGAAGCTCGACCATGCCCGTTACGAGGCGACCAAGAAGCGCATGGCCGACGCCGCGCTGGCCAACGGATTTCTCGATGCCAGTTGGGCACGCAGCGAGCTGCGCGTGAATCCTGACACCCAACAGGCGCGCGCCATCCTGCACCTGGACACCGGGCCGCGCTATTTCTTCGGCGAGGTGTCGGTGACCCAGGAAGGCGAGGACGATCGACTGATCGATCCCGACGTGATCGAGCGTTATCTGCACATCCAGCCGGGAGATCCGTTCGAGGCGCAGGCGCTGGTCGACCTGCAGTTCCGGCTGTCCGACCTGGGATATTTCCAGTCGGTGGACATCCAGCCGCAGCGTGACCTTGTCGACGCCGAGAAACACATTCCGGTGCAGGTCACCACCGAGCCGCGTGCGCGCACGCGCTATGACTTCGGGGTCGGCTACGGCACCGACACCGGCGCCCGCCTGTCGGTGGCCTCGGACTGGCGCCGCCTCAACCGGCGCGGCCATACGCTGAACAGCGACTTCCGCCTGTCGGAGATCAAGAACACCCTCGGCACCACCTACCGCATTCCGCTGGGCGGAGAAGCGGGGGAGTCGCTGAGCTTCACCGCAGCCACCGAAACCGAGAAACTCGAAGCCGGTGACACCGCCAAGTACGTGGTCGGCACCAGCCTGGACCGCACCCCCGGCGACTGGAAGCGACGCCTTTATCTGGAATTCACCCACGAGGAATCCGATTTCGGCGACAGCACCACGCGTGCCGACCTGCTCACCCCCGGCGTCTCGATCAACCGCACGCGCGCCGACGATCCGATCCACACCCAGCGCGGCTGGTACGCCTTTTTCGACGTGCACGGCGCGGTCAACAACGTGCTGTCCACCACCAGCTTCGTGCAGGGCCGCGTGCTGCTGCGCGGTCACTACCCGCTGGACCGGAGCACGCGCCTGATCGGTCGCATCGAGTTCGGCTACAGCCTGGTCGAGAGCTTCGGCGAGCTGCCGGCATCGCAACGTTTCTACGCCGGCGGCGACCAGAGCGTGCGCGGCTACAAGTACCAGTCCATCGGTCCGCGCGACGCCGACGGCAACGTCATCGGCGGGCGCTTCCTGAATGTCTACAGCGGCGAGATCGAGCATCGTTTCTGGAACAACCTGGGCGCGGCGCTGTTCGTCGACGCCGGCGGGGTCGGCAACCGACCCGGGCCGGATCTGCTGCTGGGCGTGGGCGCCGGACTGCGTTACCGGGTGCCGATCGGCAGCCTGCAGCTCGATCTGGCGCATCCGCTGGACGACGACGAAACCGGAATCCGCGTGCACATCGGCGTGCGGGTGGGGGTGTGATGCGCATCATTCGCCGAATCTTCATCAGTCTGGGCGTGCTGCTCACCGGCAGCCTGCTGGGTCTGCTGGCGCTGGTCCTGTGGGTGTTGGGCACCAGCGGCGGCGCACGCTGGGTGCTGGACACTGCTGTGGACCTGGAGCTGGCCGACCTCGAGGTCCGGTCCCTGCAGGGCCAGCTCCTCGGCCCGCTGC
>JAJFJX010000040.1 GCA_021773655.1 Panacagrimonas sp. | reverse complement strand
TGTTGACGTTGAGAGCGAGGTAGACGAAGAAGGTGGCGGTGTTGGCGACGGTCACCTCGCGGATGCGGAAGAGAGAAAGCGGAAGCATAGGGTGAGGCGTGCGCATCTCTTGCCAGAGGAAGAGGGCGAGGGAGATGAGGCCTGCAAAAAATGGTGCCCAGATGGCGGGGTGGGAGGGTCCAAAGTTGGGCGCCTCGATGAGGGCAAATGAGAGGAGGAAGAGAGAGGCGGTGATAAGTAGCGTGCCGAGCCAATCGATCGAGTGCTTTTTTTTGGGGTAGATGGGAAGGACAAAGGCGACGGTGAGATAGAGAGCGAGCGCTCCGAGAGGCAAGTTGATGACAAAGATCGCTCGCCAGCTCCACACCTCCGTCAGCCAGCCGCCGAGAAAGGGACCAAAGGCAGCAATCCCTCCCGAGAAACCGGCCCAGATTCCAATCGCCTTTCCTCGCTTATTTTCAGGGAAAGTATCGAAGATAATAGCTAAGCTTCCGGGGATCATGAAGGCGGCGCCCACACCCTGAAATGCCCTTGCCCAAATGAGCGAATTGGCGCCCAGTGCGCCGGCACAGACTAGCGATCCTGCTGTGAATAGAGCGATCCCCACCACAAAGACCCGCTTGTGACCGAAGTTATCGGAGAGGGTGCCCGCGGTAAGTAGTAAGGCAGCAAGTGTAAGTGCGTACGAATCGATGATCCACTGAATTTGCGAGACCGTTGCTCCAAACGTGCTCTGCAGGGTTGGGAGCGCTACGTTCACCACCGTCCCATCCAGAAAGGCCATCCCCGTGGCAATGATTGTGCAGATAAGGACGAAGATCCGCGTCTTAGCACTCTCGCCGTTAGTCACTTACAACCACCTCAATCTTAATCTTGGCTCCATAACTATCTTAACTCAGGAAAGTTAAAATAGTACGATAAAGAAAGGGTTTTTGATGGAAGAAGCGCGAATCAGGCAGGTAGAATCTGGGTCAGCCACTTGGCTGGACGATCACGCTCCGTTTTTGAAGGTGGAGGTGAAGCAGGGATTCAATCCACAGCTGGCCCATCTAACAGGCGTTTGTCTTGCTGCGACGGCTTCGTGGGTTGTCGAGATGAAGAAGAACGACCGGCGGCTCGATAAGGAGGTGGTGACAGTGCTCGTCTCAACAGCTAATCGTTACCGCTCAGGACTCGACATCCCCGAGCACGGGGAGGAGAGGGCGAGTAGCATGTTTGGTCCTAACATTCGGCACCTGCAAGCGGCTTACAGAGTGGCCTACCAGCTAGGAAAGAAGAACGCCGAAAACGAGGTCTACAAGCGTGCGGGGCTCGAGGTTGAACGTGGGACCCATCCGGATTGTGTCGAATCAGCGGTGATGGAGTTTGTGCGGACGATGAACAAGGAGGGCCGTGCCATCTTTTTGCTCACTTTTCGAATCGACCAGAGCTTCCACGTCATCGGTCTACATGGGAATCGTGAGGAGGGCACGTTTGGATTTTTTGATGCCAACCTCGGAGTCTACCGCTATCGGATGCAGCTGACCCTAGTTGCAGCACTAGAAGACCTCCTCTCGGAATACTATTCGAGTGTCACTGGCGATTTAGAACTCGAAAGGATTAAGCTTTAATTATATCGCTAACCTCAATCTTAATCTCTACCACATAACTATCTTAACACATTTGGGTTAAAATAGTATTATAGAGAAAAAGGTGTTTCATGGAAGAGGTGCGAACCACAAAGTCAATGTCATGGCGCTCCCGCTGGTTGGGAGAGAACGCTCCTTTCCAGAAGGTGGAGGTGCGGCAGTCGGCCGATCCTCAGCTGACGCAGATGGCGGGCGTCTGTCTTGCTGCAACCTCCCGTTGGGCCTCCGAGATGGTCAAAGAGGACCGGCGACTCGATGGGCATGTCGTGAAGGAGCTCATTTCAACCGCAAATCAGCACCGAGCTTCTCTCGGGCTTACCGAACGGCCGAGTATCTTTGGTCCAAAGCTTCGACAGCTGCAAGCAGTCGCTAACCTCACCCGAGATCATGCAGAGGTTTTCCATCGGGCTGGAATTTCGGTGGAAGAGCCGACGAAGCCAAAGTCCGTGAAGGAAGCTGTGGTTCAGTTTGCTAGGACCATGCTCGATGAGGGGAAAGCGATCTTCCTGCTGAGCTTTAGAACCAAGAGCGGCCGGCATATCATTGGCTTGCATGGCAATCGCCAAGACCGTCTCGTTGGCTTCTTCGATTCCAACGCCGGCATCTACCGCTATAGCGACCTCACCACCTTTGCTAGTGCCCTCGTCGATCTTCTCCTCGACTACTACTCTACACCCAGCGACGTCGTTCTCCGCAAAGTCAACTCCTAGTACCCAATCCAGAACCTTCTGGATTGGGTACTAGCTCTTGTCTCTCAAAAAAAAAGAGGCCCGACACTGGTGTGTTGGGCCTCTTTTCATTGGGGCTGGGATGGGGCTGTTTAAGTTTTGATGCGGATATCGACGCCAGCGGCAAGATTGAGGCCGCGGAGGGCTTCAACGGTGTCCGCTGTGGGGATCACTTCGATGAGGCGCTTGTGGGTGCGGCTCTCGAACTGTTCGCGCGAGGTCTTGTTGTTGTTGGTGGAGCGGAGGACGGTGAACCGCTCGATACGGGTGGGGAGGGGAATGGGGCCGGCTACCCGGGCACCAGTTCGCTTGGCAGTCTCGACGATGTCCATCGCTGCGTGGTCAAGGACGCGCTGATCATACCCTTTCAGGCGGATGCGGATCCGTTGCTCTGTAGGAGCTCTTTTAGGTGGTGCTTTTGTGGCCATTGTTTTCCTCTACTTCTGCATTATTTCTTCTTGAATCTTCTTGGGGACGCGCTCGAAGTGGCTAGGCTCCATG
>JAJFJX010000390.1 GCA_021773655.1 Panacagrimonas sp. | reverse complement strand
ATGGCCAGCCCCGGCGGGTCGTCCAGGAAAAAGCCGCGGCCGTCGGCGCCCCACTGGGTGTAGGTCTTCCAGGCCGCCACCGGGTAACGGCCGGCCAGCTCGTCCATGCGTTCGATGTCACCGTCGAGGTTGGGATTGACGCGCGCATGCAGGTAGAGCCGGTGGGTGCCCTCCAGCTTCTCCACGATGGCAGCGGTGGCCGCGGCCTCTTCCATCTTCAGCGGCTCGCCGGCATGGGTCGAAGGCACGAAGGACAGCACCATCAGGTCGGTGTCCGAATCCAGGAATACGTCCTTGATGAATTCCTCGCCGGACAGGCACTGCAGGTAACTGCGATCACCAGGCGCCTCGGCCGCAGCGCAGCCAGCCTTGCCCATGCCCGACAGCGGTCGCGCGGTGTCGGACAGCGTCTGCAGCCAGGCGCCGCTGGGATTCACGAAGTGACCCTGGACGTCGAAGATGAACTCCTGTTTGCCCAGCGCCGCCTCGGCCAGTTCCAGGTCCAGGCCGGCTTCGGCCGGCAGCTCGTAGAAGCCGCCGCGCCTTCCGGCCGCGGCGTAGACCGCGTTCATGCCCAGCAGCGCGGTGGCAGCGCCGCAGGCACCGACCAGGAAGTCCCGTCTTCGCAGGCCCAGGCGACGTGCATGGCGGGTGGCCGCCTCCAGCGCATGGCGGTTGACCTCGCGATGGACCGGACTCAGGGGAATGGGTGCGAACTCGCCGTTGCTGGTGCTGTCCAGCTTGACCGGCAGGCGCAGGCCATCGGGGTCGTGACTTGTGATCATGGGCGCGCCTCGCTACTTGGGTCCGGCATGGGAAAGCGCCGGGGCGGTCAAAGTTCATCGGATCGCGGGTGAATCCGGCGGGCCGTACCGCCAGCAGGGTCGGGTCCAGGGCAGCGCGCGCGCGGCCGGTGTGCACAAACAGGTTTCGAAGGCCCTGGCGTGCCGCGCTGCCGGATCGCGGATCGGCCGGAGAAGCGGCGCCCGGGTCCGGTCTCAGCTTCGTGCCGGGGTCTGGTCGTCGCCCAGTTCGGCCTTGATCCAGGCCCTTGCCATGCGGATGTCACGCTCCACCGTGGCCAGCGAGACACCCAGGGCCTCGGCGATCTCGGCCTGCGTCATGCCGCCGAAGTAGAGCATCTCCACCACCTTCTCCTTGCGCGCATCGGTGCGTCCCAGCGCACGGATGGCATCGTCCAGATCCAGCAGCATCGGGTTGCTGTCTGCCGCGATGGTCGGAATGTCGTCCAGCGACATCGGGACCGCACGACCGCCGCGCTTGTCGCGATGCCTGGATCGGGCGTGGTCGATCAGGATGCGCCGCATGATGTTGGCCATGACCGCCAGAAAATGACTGCGATCCCTGAATGGCAGCTCGACCGGGGCCACGCGCAGGTAGGCCTCGTTGACCAGCGCCGTGGCCTGCAGCGTATGACCGCCCGATTCGCGCTGCATGCAGCGCCGGGCCATGTCGTGCAGGTGCCGGTACATCACCTCGGCAAGCCGGCTCAGTGCCATCGAGTCGCCGCCCTGCCATGCGCCAAGCAGGCGCGTGACATCCTGCGGGCTGAGTTCAGACGACGCTCGCGGCTCCACCCGGGTCCTCCTCCAAGTCAGATCGCGTCAGCTCGCGTCAGCCCCGCAGCATACGTTGCTCGCCGGGACTGCAGGCAGCCCCGGCGGGCTCGGTCCGGCTTGCCCGCCGCGGCGGCCGATCAGGCCGGATCCCGTTTCAGCGTATCGGCAAAGGCGCGGCGGGTCTTCTCCACCTTGGGCATCGAAACTCCGGCGATATAGGGCTGGAGGGGGTTGAGGCGCGCGTAGTCCTGGTGATAGCGCTCTGCGGGGTAGAACGCCTGCAGCGGCTCCAGCCGGGTGACGATGGGGGCGCGGAATACCCCGGCCGCATCGAGCCGTTCGATGTAGGCAGCGGCCATGTGCCGCTGCGCCTCGTCGGCATAGAAGATCGCCGACCGGTACTGGCGGCCGCGATCATTGCCCTGTCGATCGAGCTGGGTGGGGTCGTGCGCGCTCATGAAGAACACCTTGAGCAGACGTCCCGGGCTGATCCGCTCGGGGTCGTACTCGATGCGGATCGCCTCGGCGTGATCGGTGCGCCCGGAACACACGGCCTCGTAGGTGGCGCTGGGGGCATCGCCACCGCTGTATCCGGCGACCACGTCGAGCACGCCTTCGAGCTGGCGGTACACCGCCTCTGTGCACCAGAAGCAGCCGCCGGCCAGCACCAGGTGCTGCGGGCCGGGGGCGGCAGGCGCCAGGTCGTGCGGCGGTTCGGGAAAGCTCTGGTGCGGCGCGGTGCGGCTGGCGCCGGGCAGGTCGCAGCTAGGGTCCATGGACGTTCTCCGGTGACGGTAACGGTAACGGTAACGGTAACGATGACGGGCGGGGTGGATCGTGCAGTGATCGAGGACAGCCTGCATACGTTCTGCGGGCATGTCGGCCCGGTGCAAGGTCGTCCGGCGAGTGCCGCGGGCTTCAGGGCGCGGGGGCGGGCACGTACAGGCTCACCGGCTCGGCCAGGCCCTGGGTCATGACCCGGACCTTCGGGCGTGTACGCGCCATGTCCTCGAAGAAACCGTCGAGGTCGACCACCAGAGGAAAGGCCCGCAGCGGCTGATCGAGCGGGCGGGTGAAATCGTCCCAGTGCACCGGCACCACCACCTGCGCCCCGACCGCGTCCACGGTCTGGCGCAGATAGGGTTCCAGTTCATCGATCAGCGCCACACCGAGAAACACGGTGTCGGCGCGCACCCCGGCCAGCATGCCGGGGACGTACCCGGCGCTGCCGTGATGCAGCAACGAACCGCGGGCGTGCTCGACCAGAATGGAGAACGTGCCCCCCAGGCGGTAGTCCAGGTAACCGGCCGGTGGTCGCAGCGGCGCAGCGATGTCACCGGTGGGGCGACCGCCGGTGGCGCCGGCGTGGCGGCTTTCGAAGAATGTGATGCGAAACGGCCCGACCTCCACCGGCTGCGCGGGCTCGGCACGCTGCAGCCGTGTGGCCGCCACACCGGCACCGCGCCCGATGTTGAGCGTGCTGTCCGAGCCGATCAGGCGCGCGCCGGTCATGCGCGCCACCACGCCGGCATCCATGGCGTGGTCGAAATGCGAATGCGACACCAGCACCGCGTCCAGGCTGCGGACGTCCAGGCGTTGCAACCAGCGGCTGATACGGCCCGGGTCGGGCGCGATCGGCCGGTTGAACAGCATCGGGAGCAGGCCTGGCGGACGAGTGAAAAAAGGATCGATCATCACCGCGTGCCGGCCATCGCGGATCAGCAGTGCGCTGACGCCCAGCCAGGTTGCGGTCACCCCCGCGTACTCGGGTTCGGCAGGCGCCGCCATCTTTTGCTGATAGGCCGTCAGACCCGGCTGGTAGAACAACAGCAACGCCCACATCGAAGCCGCCAGCAGCAGGACCAGAAAGGCCAGTCTCAGGGGCGAGCGCAGGGCGTTCATCGCGCTTGCGGGCGTGAAAGGCGTTCGAGAATGGCGAAGAAGAAACTCATGCTGGCATCGAGAACGCGGGCCAGAGGCTGGCGGCAGCCATCGGCTACCCAGCGCATGGCAATGTGAACGCAGACGCCGATCAGCCCGGTGGCGATCAGATCCATGTCCTGGGCCGTGGCCTGCCCGCGTGGAAGCACCGCCAGCGTCATCTGCTTGAGCAGATCGGCAAAGCCGAAGGTGGCCTGCTGGGCGCGCTGTTCCATGTCGCGGCTGACGGTGAGCACTTCGACCATCAGCATGCGCGCCACCCGGGGGTCCTTCTTGAGCTGGCGGTAGAACACCTCCAGGCCGGCTCTGGCCATCGCCCGCAGGTCGGGCGCATGGGAACTGG
Source organism: Panacagrimonas sp. (assembly GCA_021773655.1). GTDB lineage: Bacteria > Pseudomonadota > Gammaproteobacteria > Nevskiales > Nevskiaceae > Panacagrimonas. The sequence continues at coordinate 62 of JAJFJX010000390.1, read as the reverse complement.
CGGCGGCCACGAAATCGGTGCGCAGCCGCTGGGTCAGGTCTTCGTAGACCGCGGCGAACAGC
>JAJFJX010000389.1 GCA_021773655.1 Panacagrimonas sp. | reverse complement strand
GCGCAGGCTCACACGCCTCTATTGCAAATTTAACTGTTTATAACCAAAAATGGTTATAAATTGGTATAGATTGATATACATGGACCCGATCAAGAACCCGTTCTCCCCTGGCGCTGGCTCGCCCCCGCCTGAGTTGGTTGGTCGCGGGCCGGTGCTGGAACAGGCGCGCGTCCTACTCGGGCGCATCCGAGCGGGTCGTCCTGAGAAAAGTCTATTACTCACGGGGCTTCGGGGCGTTGGAAAGACAGTGTTGCTCAACGAAATTCAGCGTCTTGCCGCGGCTTCCGATTACCGAACCATCGAGTTAGAAGCTCATGAGGGCAAACGCTTGGGACCACTGCTGGCCCCAAGCCTGCGGCGAATGCTCTATGACTTGGACAGAATAGCGGGTGCGGGAGACAAGGTGCGCAGGGGCTTGGCCGTACTACGCAGCTTTATCGGCGCGATCAAGGTCACTGTCGGCGACATTGACATTGGCCTCGACATCGAACCCGAAGTGGGGGCTGCAGACAGCGGCGATATCGAAATCGATCTACCGAATCTGTTCGTTGCTGTTGCCGAAGCAGCCGTTGAACGCGGCACTGCTATTGCGCTGCTAATTGATGAGGTGCAGTACTTCGACAGCAAGGAACTTGGCGCGCTGATCATGGCAATGCACAAGATCCAACAGCGTCAGTTGCCTATGGTACTCGTCGGCGCAGGCCTGCCGGTCCTACCGGGCTTGGCAGGGGAGTCCAAATCCTATGCGGAGCGGTTGTTCAGCTTCCCGCCAATTGGCGCATTGACCGATGCGGACGCCAAAAAGGCGCTGAAGGATCCTGCGGCGTCGGCGGGTGTGCACTTCGAGGATGAGGCCCTGGCCGCCATTGTCAGCATGACGCAGGGTTATCCGTACTTTCTACAGGAGTGGGGCTATCAGGCTTGGAACTTAGCAGTCTCCAATCCGATCAACGCCGGAGTGATCAACGCGGCCACCACCAGCGTGGTCCGGCGGCTCGACGAAAATTTCTTCCGCGTCCGTTTTGATCGGCTGACGCCAGGCGAGAAAAGATTCCTGCGCGCGATGGCCGAGCTTGGGGCGGGCCCCCATCGCACCGGTGACATCGCCGCTACGATGAATGTCCAGATCAACAGCTTGGGGCCAGTACGAGCCAAGTTGATCAAGAAGGGCATGATCTACAGCCCCGCTCATGGCGAGATGGCCTTCACTGTGCCGCTGTTTGATCAATTTATGCGGCGCGTCATGCCTGAGTTCGACTGATGAACTTCCGCATCGCCGACACCTTCACCGACAGCCTCGGCCGCCTGACCGGTGACGAGCAGAAGGCCGCCAAGACCACGTCGTTCGACTTGCAGGTGAACCCCTCCAATCCGGGGCTGAGCTTTCACAAGCTGGACCGGGCGAAGGACAAGAATTTCTCGTCGGTGCGCGTCAACCGCGACATTCGCATCATCGTCCACCGCAGCGAGTCCAGCCTGCTGCTCTGCTACGTCGGCCACCACGATGATGCCTATCACTGGGCCGAGCGCCGCAAGCTGGAAACCCACCCAACCACCGGCGCCGCGCAGCTTGTCGAGATTCGCGAGCGGGTGCAGGAGTTGGTCGTCCACCGCACGGTGGAAGCACCGAGCTCGGCGCCTACGCCAACCATCGCCAAGCCCCCTTTGTTTGCGCACAGGGACGAGCAGGAATTGCTCGGCTATGGCGTGCCGCCCGAATGGCTGGATGATGTTCGGCAGGTAGACGAGGACGGGCTGCTGACGCTGGCCGCTCACTTGCCCGCAGAAGGTGCTGAGGCGCTGCTGGAGCTGGCCGTTGGCGGTATGCCCGTCGTGTCTCGCCCCGCCGATGACACCGTGGACCCGTTCAACCACCCCGATGCCCAGCGCCGCTTCCGGGTGATGCACGACGTGGAGGCGCTGGAGCAGGCGCTGGCGTTTCCGTGGGAGAAGTGGACGATCTTCCTGCACCCGCAGCAACAGCAGTGGGTGGAACGCGACTACAACGGCCCGGCGCGTGTCTCGGGCTCGGCAGGAACCGGCAAGACCATCGTCGCCCTGCATCGTGCCGTGCACCTGGCGCGCAGCAGTTCCGAAGGCCGGGTGCTGCTCACGACTTTTTCGGAAACCCTGGCCAACGCGCTGCGCACCAAGCTGCGCCGACTTTCCGGCAACCAGCCGCGTCTAGGCGAACGGATCGATGTGCATGCCATGAATGCGGTGGCCGCGCGCCTTTATCGGCAGCACATTGGAACAGCGAAGGCGGTGGATGCAGCCGACCTTCACACATGGCTGGCCGATGCCAGTGCCACCCTCGCGCCCGGCAAGTTCGGGGCGCACTTCCTGATGGCGGAATGGGCCGAGATTGTCGACGCGTGGCAACTCGGCTCATGGGAGGCGTATCGCGACGTGAAGCGCCTGGGCCGCAAAACGCGTCTGTCCGAGGCACAGCGAACCCTGCTCTGGAATATCTTCGAGACGGTTCATCAGCGGCTTGCCAAAGACGCCCTCACCACTCCCGCAGGCATGTTCACTGCGCTGGCCGATCACTTCGCCGCGACAGGCAAAACGCCTTATGACTTTGTCGTGGTCGATGAGGCGCAGGACATCGGCGTGGCGCAGCTTCGATTCCTCGCGGCGATGGGCGGTGACCGGCCAAACGGGCTGTTCTTTGCCGGCGACCTTGGCCAGCGCATCTTCCAGCAGCCGTTTTCATGGAAATCGTTGGGTGTGGATATTCGTGGCCGGTCACGCACGCTGCATGTGAACTACCGCACCTCGCACCAGATCCGCGCCCAGGCAGACCGGCTCCTGGGCGCTGAGGTTTCGGACGTTGACGGTAACGTGGACAGCCGCCGCGGCACTGTGTCGGTATTCAACGGCCCGGCGCCCACCGTGCAGTCGTTCGACTCGGAGGCCGATGAAATCGCGGCGGTCGGCGCGTGGCTGAAAGCACGACTTGCGGAAGGGTATGCGGCTCACGAAATCGGGCTGTTCGTGCGCTCCGATGCCGAGCAGCCGCGAGCGCGTGCTGCGGCCGAAGCGGCCGGCCTGAAATACAAGATTCTCGACGACGGGGTTGAAACCGCCAGCGGGCAGGCGTCGCTGTGCACCATGCACCTTGCCAAAGGCCTGGAGTTTCGCGCCGTGGTGGTCATGGCCTGCGACGACGAGGTGATTCCGCTGCAATCGCGCGTGGAACAGGCCGCCGAGGAGTCGGACCTCGAAGAGGTCTACAACACCGAGCGGCACCTGCTTTACGTGGCTTGCACCCGCGCGCGGGACCAGTTGTTGGTGACCAGCGCCGGCAGCGCCTCTGAATTTCTCGACGACCTCGTGATGGAGTAGCCGCGGTTCAGGCGGCCGTTTTCCGGATAGGGGTCGCTCGGCGGCCCCGAGCAAGCGCGTCGAACATGCCGGCCCATTGCTGCATCATGGCTCGCCGATCCTCCAGATACTCAGCCTGAATGTAGGCAGCGCGCACACAATTGCGCTCCTGGTGCGAAAGCTGCCGGTTGATCACGTCGGTTCGGATTCCGGGCTCATCGAAGATGGTCGCGGCGGGGCCCCGGTTTGCGTGTTCCGACGAATCCGGCCGGTGATTCCGAGCGATGTCGGCCGCGACGTCGTTGGCGCGTGGGAGTTACGCGTTATGGGTAGTTGACGGCGGTGTCGGCCAGGCTGGCGGCATGTTTCTTTGCACGGATGGCCCGCGCAGCGCGATGCGAAGGCCGACGGCATCGATGAGCGGGAGCGGTCGCGGGCTCAATCATGGCCAGGTCAGCCGTATCGAATGCGTGCAGGGGGGGCGGCGACGCTGCGCATAGCGGCCGCGGCCGTCGAGGTGGGTCTTGCGATGAATGCGGACTTCGCCGGGGCCGTACGAGGACAGCAGCAGCGCTTCGTCCGGCGTCTGTTCGAGGAACAGGGTTTCGATGAAGACCGCTTCGCTTGGCCAGGGGTAGACATGGATGATGTCGGACGCCGTCCACCACGACTGCCGCGACGCGCCCGGTGTCAGTGCTGCCGAAGTCTCGTCGTTGGCGGCGCGATAGTCCCGGACCTCGAACCGGGCCGGCAGGCCGTGCCGGGCGGCCAGTGCCTGGCTGCGGGCGACCCGTCCGGCGTCGATGTCGATTCCCCGGGCTTCAAGACCCAGTGCGCTGGCGGCGCAGGTGGCCCCGCCCAGGCCGCAGCCCCACTCGCAGAACCGGCGTCCGGAGGCCAGACCCTGTTGCAGGATCAACACCAGGGCCGCGGTGACCAGACGCACGTTGCCGTTGATCAGGCCGCCGACCTGGGTCGATAGCCCGGCCATGCGGGCGTGCTGGGCGGCGATCTGGCGTTCGGCATCGCGCAGCACGGCTTCGATCCGTTCCGACCCGGGCGCGAAGGAGACCGACAGCCGGCTGCCGAAGCGTTCGATGATCACGACACGGCCCCGCAGGCCAGGGCAGCGGCGCGCATCACGGCGCGGGCCTTGTTCATGGTTTCGTTCCATTCCGACTGCGGGTCGGAATCGGCGACCACGCCGGCGCCGGCCTGGACGTGGAGCTGAGAATCCTTGATCACCGCGGTGCGAATGGCGATGGCGGTATCCATGTTGCCGTCCCAGCCCAGGTATCCCACCGCACCGCCGTAGATGCCGCGCTTGACCGGTTCGAGCTCGTCGATGATCTCCATCGCGCGCACCTTGGGGGCGCCCGACAGGGTGCCGGCAGGGAAGGCCGCGGCCAGGGCATCGAGGGCATCCAGGCCTTCGCGCAGTCTGCCGGTGACGTTGGAGACGATGTGCATGACGTGGCTGTAGCGTTCCACCACCATCTTTTCGGTCAGGCGCACGCTGCCGGTGCTCGCCACGCGGCCGACATCGTTGCGACCCAGGTCGATCAGCATCAGGTGCTCGGCCAGCTCCTTGGGGTCGGCCAGCAGCTCGGCTTCCAGCGCGCGGTCCTCGGCGGCATTGGCCCCGCGAACGCGGGTGCCGGCGATGGGCCGCACCGTCACTTCGCCGTTCTCGACCCGCACCAGGATTTCCGGCGAGGAGCCCACCACGTGGTGATCGTCCAGGTGCAGGCAGTACAGGTAGGGCGAGGGGTTGAGCCGGCGCAGGGCCCGGTACAGCGCCACCGGTTCGGCCGTAAACGGTGCGGACAGGCGTTGCGAGGGCACCGCCTGCATGACGTCGCCGGCGGCGATGTATTCGCGGATGCGGGACACCGCCTGCTTGAACGGGGCCTCGCCGAAGCTGGAGACGAATTCGGGTGCACTCGCTGCCACCGGCGCGGCTTCGGCCGGTGGCTCGAAGGTGCGCATCTGCTGCTCGATCTCGTCCAGCCGCCGGCGCGCGCGCGCCAGGTCCGACGGCGAGCCGGGGTCTGCATGCACCACCAGGGTCAGCGTGGCGCGCAGCGAATCGAACACCGCAAGTTCGTCGGACTGCATCAGCAGCACGTCCGGGCTGCCCAGCGGGTCCGGCCGCTCCACGCGCAGACGCGGCTCGAAGTAGCGCACGCAGTCGTAGCCGAAATACCCCACGTAGCCGCCCGAGAATCGCGGCAGGGTGGGGTCCGGCTGCACGCGGATTCGCTGCGTGTGTGCGCGCAGCCAGCCCATCGGATCGGTGGTCTGCAGGTCGAGTACGGTCTTGCCGGCCACCGCAACGGTGACCTGCCCGCCGCGGATCCGCAGCACCTCGCGCGCCGGCAGGCCGATGAACGAATAGCGGCCCCAGCGTTCGCCGCCGAGCACTGATTCGAGCAGATAGGCGTAGGGTCGGTTGCCCAGTGCCAGGTAGGTGCCGACCGGGGTCAGCAGGTCGCCGGGGAGTTCGCGGGTGAGCGCGACGCGGTTGTAGTCACTCATGGGCGGGAGTCGGGAGTCTGGAATCGGGAATCGTCAGGGGCACATCGGCGCATTTGCAACGCCATTGCCACCCGAGGCATGGCGTTGCGGCGCCTGGCACGGCCAACGATTCCTGATTCCCCATTCCCGATTCCCGGCTCAGACGCCGATCTGTTCGCGCATTGCCGCGATTGTAGACGTGTAGTCGCCGGCGCCGAAAATCGCCGAGCCGGCGACGAAAGTGTCGGCCCCTGCGGCCGCGATCTGGCCGATGTTGTCGATCTTGACCCCGCCGTCGATCTCCAGGCGCACCTGGCGGCCGGTTTCGGCCATGTGACGGTCCAGCAGCGCGCGTGCCTGCGCCAGCTTGGCCAGCGCCGAGGGCAGAAAGCTCTGGCCGCCGAAGCCGGGGTTGACCGACATCAGCAGCACCACGTCGACCTTGTCCAGCACGTGGGTGAGCGCATCCAGAGGGGTCGCCGGGTTGAACACCAGCCCGCACTTGCAGCCCGCGTCGCGGATGGCCTGCAGGCTGCGATCGACGTGGCGCGTGGCCTCGGGGTGGAAGGTGATGATGTCGGCCCCGGCCCTGGCGAACAGGGCGGCCAGGGCGTCCACCGGCTCGATCATCAGGTGCACGTCGATCGTCGCCGTGATGCCGAATCTGCGCAGCGCCTCGCAGATCGCCGGGCCGAAGGTCAGGTTGGGCACGTAATGGTTGTCCATCACGTCGAAATGCACCCAGTCGGCGCCGGCGGCGATCACCGCGGCGACGTCGTCGCCCAGGCGTGCCAGATCGGCGGAAAGAATGGAGGGCGCGATCAGCGGCGGCAGGCTGGAGCGTGTCATTGGCTGGGGTCGTGCTGCGTTGCCGGAGGGCATGATCTGCGGAGTCTTGTGGCACCTGGCTGCGTTGCGCCGCCTCGCCACAGGACCGACCTGACGCGGCGACGCAGCTTGTCAGGCATGAGGATCCGCCCGCAAATCATGCTCTTGGTGGAGGCAACATCACACTGGGCGGTCCTGATCTAGGCGGTCCTGATCTGCGCGGCGGATTCGAGGCCAAGCGACTTCACGGCCTGTGCACGCATCTCGACCTTGCGGATCTTGCCGGTCACCGTCATCGGGTACTCGGGAACGATCTGCAGGTAGCGCGGCACCTTGTAGTGCGCCAGCCGGTCCTTGCAGAAGGCCTTGAGCGCCTCGTGGGTCAGCGGCGGTCGCCCTTCCTTCATGATCACCGCGGCCAGCACCTCCTCGCCGAACTTCTCGTCAGGCACGCCGATCACCTGCACGTCCTGGATGTCGGGATGGGTGTAGAGGAACTCCTCGATCTCGCGCGGAAACACGTTCTCGCCGCCGCGGATGATCATGTCCTTGATGCGGCCGACGATGTTCACGTAGCCCTGTTCATCCATCACGCCGAGGTCGCCGGTGCGCATCCAGCCGTCCTCGATGATCGCCTCGCGCGTGCGCGCCTGGTCGTTCCAGTACCCGAGCATCACCGAGTAGCCACGGGTCTGGAATTCGCCGGGCTCGCCAACGGCGCAGACCGCGCCTGATTCCGGATCGACGATGCGGATCTCGACGTGCGGATGCACGCGCCCGACGCTGCCCACCCGCTTGTCGATGGGATCGTCGCCGACGGTCTGGGTCGACACCGGCGAGGTCTCGGTCATGCCGTAGATGATGGTGATCTCGGGCATGTGAAAGTCGGTGGTCAGCCGCTTCATCACCTCCACCGGGCAGGGCGAGCCGCCGATGGCGCCGGTGCGCAGCGAGGTCTTGTCGGTCTTGTCGAAGTCCCGATGGCCCATCATCGCGATGTGCATGGTCGGTACGCACATGGCGCCCATGCAGCGCTCGGCTTCGATGGCCTTGAGGGTCTCTCCCGGGTCGAAGCTCGCCGCCGGCGCCACGATGGTGGCACCGAACACCGTGCACAGCAGATTGCCGCAGACCATGCCCGCGCAGTGGTAGAACGGCACCGGCACGCAGTAGCGGTCGCCCGCCTCGATGCGCATGGTGGCGCCGGTGAAGTAGGCGTTGTTGAGGATATTGCGGTGGGACAGCGTGGCGCCCTTGGGCGTCCCCGTGGTGCCCGAGGTGTACTGGATGTTGATCGCGTCGTTGCGGTCCAGCATCTGCATGCGCTCGCGCAGTGCTGCCGGTGTCACGGTCTCGGCGTCGGCCAGCAGCTTCGCCCAGTCCGCAGGCTGGCCGGGATCGTCGATGAAGATGATCTCATGCAGTTCCGGGCATTGGCCGCGCACCTCGTCCAGCATCCTGACGTAGTTGCTGGTCTTGAACTGACGCGCCGCGATCACGCCCCTGCAGCCGGATTGCTTGAGCGCATAGGCCAGTTCGTTGCTGCGGTAGGCCGGATTGATGTTGACCTGGATCACACCGATCTTGGCGGTGGCGTACTGCGTCAACACCCACTCGACAAGGTTGGGTGCCCATACGCCGATGCGATCACCTTTCTGGTAGCCGCGTGCGAGCAGGCCGCGTGCGACGCGATCCACCTCCTCGTTGAAGCGCCGGTAGGTCCAGCGGATGTTCTGGTGCGGCATCACCAGCGCCAGATGGTCCGGGAACTTCGCGACCGTGGCCTCGAAGTTGTCACCGATGGTCTGTTCCAGCAGCGGAACCTCGGTGGGCCCCTTGCGGTGTGCGGTTCGGTTTGCGGTCATTTGGCTCTCCTGCCTGGATCCGGTCCGACGATTGTGCCCGAGGCCGGTCATGGTTGACGACTCGCCCCGGGGGCAGTTGTACCGGCCTGATCGAAGGCCACCACATGCCGGGCGTCCAGCCGGATGCCGATGCGCGAGCCGACTGCATGGTCGTGATGGCTGGGCACCAGCGAGAGCAACTCGTGGCCGGAGTCCAGCCGCAGGGTGTAGATGAACGCCGCGCCGCGAAAGGCGCGCGCGGTCACCGCGGCGGTCACCAGGCTGGCGTCGTCATGGACCACATCGTCCGGGCGCAGCAGCACATCGACCTGTGCGCTTGTGGTAGCGCTTGTCTCGGAGTGCGCGCGCAGGACTCCGAGCTCGGTGCGGATGGCGCCATCGGCCTCGCGCCGGCCGGGCAGCATGCGGCCTTCGCCAATGAAATCGGCGACGAAGCGGTCGACCGGGCGGTGATACAGGCGGTAGGCGCTGTCCCACTGATGCAGCCGGCCTTCGCGCATCACGCCGATCACGTCGGCCATGGCAAAGGCCTCGATCTGCGAGTGCGTCACCAGCAGCGCAGTGCTGCGCTCGTGCAGCAGGATGCGCCGCACGTCCTGCGACAGACGCTCGCGCATTTCCACGTCCAGCGCCGAAAACGGCTCGTCGAGCAGTACCAGCCGCGGCCTGGGCGCCAGCGCCCGAGCCAGTGCCACGCGCTGCTGCTGGCCGCCGGAAAGCTGATGCGGACGGGCGTCGGCACGCTGGTCCAGACCCACCAGCGACAACAGTTCGGCAACACGGGCGGCGCGTTGCCGGCGGTCGAGCCGGTGCAGGCCGAATGCGATATTTCCGGCCACGCTCAGATGCGGCATCAGAGCGAGGTCCTGGAACACCATGCCGATGCCCCGGTGCTCCGGCGGCAGAACGGTCCCGGCGCTGCTCAGTGGCCGACCGTCGGCCAGAATGCGACCGGCCAGCAGCGGTTCGAAGCCGGCGATCACGCGCAGGGCGGTGGTCTTGCCGCAGCCGGACGGGCCGAGCAGGCAGCCGATCCGGCCCGAACCCAGGTGCAGGCTGAGCTGGTGCAGGACCGCGCGGCCGGCGTAGCCGGCGCGCAGGTTCTCAAGCTGCAGGTCCATGACCAACCGGGTCGGCGCGCGGGGTGTCGAGCTGGCGCATCAGCCAGATCACCGGGATCAGGCCGACGCCGACGATGGCCAGCGATGGCAGCGCGGCGCGCTGCCACTGGCCTTCGCTGGTCAGCTCGAAGACACGCAGCGCCAGCGTGTCCCAGCCGAACGGGCGCGTCATCAGGGTGATCGGCATCTCCTTCATCACGTCCACGAAGACCAGGGCCAGGGCCGCCGACAGGCCGGGCAGCAACTGCGGCAGGTGGACCCTCGCGATCTGGCGCAGTCCGGTGACGCCGGCCAGGCGGGCGGCTTCGTCCAGGCTGCCGCGAATGCGCGCCAGCCCGGTTGCCACCGGCGCATGGGCCACCGCGGCAAAGCGTACCGCATAGGCCAGCAGCATCAGCGCCAGCCCGCCCTGCAGCCCCAGTCTCAGGCCCCAGCGCGCGTTGAGGCCGGCAATCAGCGCCGCCAGCGGAACATACAGTCCGACTGCCAGCAGCGCGCCCGGCAGCGCATAGCCCAGGGTGGCGATGCGGGTGGCGCTGCGCACCGGCTCGCCGGGTGCGCGCCGGCCGGCGAAGGCCAGCAGCGTGGCTGCCGCGGTCACCATCAGCGCCGCCATCAGGCCCAGTTGCAGCGAGCGCAGCGCGGCCCCGGCCAGGCGCGCGTCGAGGTCGGCCAGGTGTTGCAGGCTCCACAGCAGCAACTGCAGGGCCGGCGCGACGAAGGCCAGCAGCAACACCAGCGCGCAGGCGCCGCTGGCCAGCCACGCCGCAGGCCCGCGCAGGGCCACGCGCGTCGCCGGCGCCCCCCCGCCGTCGGCGGTGTGCCGGGCGCGCAGTGCCCAGGCCTGCAGCACCAGCAGCAGCAGCACCAGCAGCAACAGCACGCCGGCCAGTTGCAGCGCGGCGTCGACCGAAAACAGCGCAAACCAGGCCTTGTAGATGGCGCTGGTGAAGGTGTCGTAGTTGAACGCCGCGACGGTGCCGAAGTCGGCCAGCGTCTCCATTGCCGCCAGCAGCGTTCCGGCAGCCACAGCCGGCAGCGCCAGCGGCAGCGCAACGCGCCTTGCCGCCTGCCACGGCGACAGCCCGAGCGAGCGGGCTGCTTCCAGCAGGCGCGCGCCTTGTGCCGCCAGGCTCGCCCGCACCACCAGATAGACGTAGGGGTACAGCGTCGCACTCATCACCAGCGTGGTACCGGCAAGGTTGCGCAGTTCCGGCAGCAGCAGGCCACGCGCGCGCAGAAAGGTGGCGACGTGGCCGGCGTAGTCGAGGCTGCCGACAAAGACCGTGGCCAGCACGTAGGCCGGCATCGCCAGCGGCAGCAGCAGCGCCCAGGCGTAGATGCGACGTCCCGGAAACTCGAACAGGCCGACCAGCAGCGCCAGCGCGGTGCCCAGAACGCTGACCCCCAGGCTGACGCCAGCCAGCAGCCACAGCGTGTTGGGCAACACATGCGGCAGCACGTAGTGGGTCAGGTGGGACCACAGTTCGGCGTCCAGCCGCGTCAGCGCGACTAGCGAAGCGCCGATCGGGATCAGGGTCGGCAGCGCCAGCAGGACCGCCAAGCTTCGCCAGCCCGGCGCGCGCGGGCGCCTCGAGGTCAGGCGCTGCGTTGTTTGCGCGACGCTGTTAGCGATAACCCACCCGGTCCATCAGGCGGACCGCTTCGGCCTGGCGGCGTCCGGCCTCGGCCAGGTTGACCGGGTCCTGGGTGAACGTGCCCCAGTTGGCGGTGATGGCGTCGGCCTCGACCGCCGGATTGGCCGGGAATTCGAGGTTCAGCCCTGCGAACAGGGCCTGCGCAGGGCGCTGGCTGAGCCATTCCAGGAACTTCACGGCCGCCTCGGGGTGCGGGCTGTGGGTGGTCACGCCCATGCCCGAGACATTGACGTGCACGCCGCCCAGTTCACCCTCGGCCGGGTCCTGGTTGGGCCAGAACAGCTTGAGCGGAAGTTCCGGCCGCTGGCGCATGAGGCGGCCGTAGTAATAGGTGTTGACCAGGCCGACGTCGCAGCGGCCGGCGACGATGGCCTCCATCACCTCGTTGTCGGAGGCAAAGGGCGGCGCCGCCAGATTGCCGACCCAGCCGGCGACCACCGCCTCGGTGCGCTGCGGGCCGAGTTCGGCCAGCATCATCGCCACCAGCGACTGGTTGTAGACCTTCTTCGAGGTGCGCAGGCACAGCCGGTCTTTCCACCTCGCATCGCCCAGTGCTTCGTAGGTGCTCAATGCGCCGGGCTGCACGCGGCCGCTGTGATAGACCACGGTGCGGGCGCGGATCGACAGGCCGAACCAGCGGCCTTCGGGATCGCGCAGGTGGGCCGGCAGATTCGCGGCCAGCACCTCGGACTGCACCGGCTGCAGCAGGCCCAGTTGCGCGGCCTGCCACAGGTTGCCGGCATCGACCGTCAGCAGCAGGTCGGCGGGCGTCGAGGCGCCCTCGGCGCGCAGGCGTTGCAGTAGCGGGCCTTCCTTGTCGGTGATGAAGCGGATGGGGGTGCCGGTCTCGGCGGTGTAGCGCCCGAAGATCGGTTTGATCAGGTCCTCGATACGGGACGAGTAGACCGTCAGCTCGGCGGCAAGTGAGCGGGTGCAGATGCCAAGCAGCAGCAGGGCAAGAAGAGCGGTGCGCATGGTCCGGAAGTAAATGAGAATGTTTCTCAAGTATAGGCCACAATCGGCGACGCGTGCTCAGTCCTGGTGCTCGGACGGCGGCGTGTCCGGGTCGAGGTAGGGCACGCGCACGCCGGCCAACCCGGCACGCATCGCTGCCTGGCGGTCCGTCGGCAGCGCTTCGAAGTCATCGCGCCGGTAGGGTCGTCGGGCGCAGTTGCGGTCGTAGTCCTGCTTGAGGGCGTTGATGGCTTCGAGGTCACGTTTGAGCTGTTCGATCCGGGCGTTGAACGCCAGGGTCCGTTTGCGGTGCTCGGCCAAGCGTTGGCGGATGGCCAGGCCGCGTTCGAGATCCTCGGGGTCGACATTGTCGCGTTCGGTCTTGAGTTCGGCCGAACGACGGTTGATGGCCAAGCGCTGCTGGTCGTATTCGATGCTGGTCCGGGTCAGGCGTGGCGCGTCATGGCGCAGGGTCTGGACCTGGGACGCACAGCGGGCGAGTTCGGCGCGCGACAGCGGCGGAGCCTCGGCAAGCAGGGGGCTGCTGCAGGTCAGGGCGACGGTCAGGCACGACAGCAGCAATCGGGTGTTCAAGCCGGTGGTCTCCGTGTGCAGGGGTGAAACCCGGGCCGTTATTGTGGAACCTTGGGTTCATGATGCCGGGTTCGTCCTCCAAACCCCAGCGGAGCAATGCACGCAGCTACGCGCACCTGCGAGGCCGCGGCGCCGGCCTGCTGTTGCTGGCCGGCCTGCTCGGCAGCATGTCGGCGGTGGCGCGGGCGCAAACGCATGCTGAAGCGTGGTTCGATGCGCCGACCAATGCGCCGACCAATGCGCCGATCGAGACGCGGGTCGAACTGGCGCTGCCGAGGGGCGAGGCGCTCAGCGCCAGGATCCAGGTGCCGCGTGGCGCCGGCGACGAGGCGCCGCTGCCGGCGGTGATGCTGTTCGGCGGGCTGCAGCGCGGCGAGGCGGTGCTCGACCTGATCGATTCCGGGCGGCCCAAGGTCCTGGCCTCGTTCGACTATCCGCTGCGGCTGCCCGAGGACGTCCGCGGCTGGCGCCGCTGGCGCTATCTGCCGGCCGCACGTCACGCGATCCACGACACGCTGGCCGCCATCGGCGGTCTGTACCGGCACCTGGCGGCCCGGCCCGGGGTCG
>JAJFJX010000388.1 GCA_021773655.1 Panacagrimonas sp. | reverse complement strand
GGCGTTGAAAGCGGCCTACATGCAGGAAAAGCCGGCAGACGTTCACCTGGTCTGTGAGGAGCTGAAGCGGCAGGAGAAGCTGAAGGCTGTTGGGGGCGCTGCTTATGTAACAACGTTGGCCCAGTATGCGGGGACGTCGGCCTACACGGAAAGCTACATTGAGCTTGTCAAGTCGAAGTCGGTGTTGCGGCGGATGATCGACGCGGCGCAGACGGTGGAGCGGACGGCAAAGGGTGAGCCCGACGATGTGAGTTTGGCGCTCGATGAGGCGCAAGGGCTCTTCTTCAAGATCTCGCAGGCGGCAAATCCGGCGGCAGGGCGGACGGTGGAGGAGATCCTCACAGGCGTCCGGGCGAAGTCTGAGACCCCCTTCCTCAAGGAATTGGAAGAGCGGCAGGAGAGCTTCAAGGAGAAGGGGCCCGATGATCCGGGCATTACTGGAATACCCACCCGCTTCACCGACCTCGACAAGATGATCAACGGCCTCAACGACTCTCACCTGCTCATCGTCGCCGGTCGTCCCGCAATGGGAAAGACCGCCTTCGCCATCAACATTGCTGAACACGTCTGTTTCGACAATGATGTTCCGGTCGGCATCTTCTCACTCGAAATGACCGCCGAGCAGCTGGTCCACCGGATCGTCTGCTCCCAATCCGAGGTGGAGTCGGACAAGATTCTCACCGGCTCGCTCAACGGGATCGAGTATCAGCGGGTGGTCGCTTCGGTCAACCGGATGCAGAAGCACACGATGGTGATTGACGACCAGCCGGGACTTCGGATCACTGACCTGCGCGCTCGGGCCCGCCGGATGAAAGAGGTGCACAACATTGGCCTCCTGGTGGTCGACTACCTCCAACTTCTCACCGGCTCTGGTGGCCGCAGTCAGGAATCGCGCCAGGCGGAAATCTCTGAGATCTCCCGCATGCTCAAGAACCTCTCCCGCGAACTGGACATCCCGGTTATCTGCCTCTCCCAGCTCTCCCGCAAAGTGGAAGAGCGTCAGGGCCACCGCCCCATGATGAGCGATCTACGAGAAAGCGGCTGCCTCACCGGCGACACTCTCATCACCAACGCTCGCACCGGCGAGCAGGTCACCATCAAAGAACTGGCCGAGAGACCCGACCAAACCCCGTTCCCCGTCCACGCAGTCGATCGCAATTGGAAAGTGGGCGTCCACAACATGAGCAAAGCTTTCTACTCGGGACGCAAAACCATCTACGAGCTGCGCACCCGCACCGGCCGTACGATAAAAGCGAGCGCCAACCACCCCTTCCTCAAACTCCAAGGATGGAAACGGCTCGACCAGCTGCGCGCCGGAGATCGGGTGGCACTTCCCCGCGCCATGAAGTGTGATCAGATTGAGTCCAATCTCAAAGACGACGAGTACATACTTCTCGCTCACCTTCTCGGCGACGGTTGCATTCTCAAGGGTCAACCCTACCACTACACCAGCCAAGATGAAGCCAACCTGCAGGTGGTGACCGATGCAGCGGACCGGCTCTTTGGGATTCAGGCTAGACGGGTCAAACAGAAAAATTGGCACCACGTCTACCTCCGGTCTCCCTATCGACTGACGCACGGCGTCTACCACCCGATCACCAACTGGTACCGTGAGCTGGGTATCGACCGTGTCCGCTCTTACAACAAGCGTGTTCCTTCCGCTGTGATAAGCTCCTCAAACGAAAAAATTGCCCTCTTTCTCCATCACCTATGGGCAACAGACGGCAATGTGAGCTGGAAACTACTCCCTGGCCGAAAACCAAGTGCGGCGATTTACTACGCCACAACCAGCCCCGTTCTAGCGAGACAAGTTCAGCATCTCCTTCTCCGCCTAGGAATCAGCTGCAAAGATCGGATAATCCCGCAAAAGAACTCCACCCGCCCGATCCATCATGTCCACATCGAGTGCAAGGACAACAAGCTAAAATTCCTCAGACAAGTTGGCTGCTTTGGCAACCGGGGCAAAATCATTCCAGAGCTCGTCGCTGCATTAGATGAGATCGATACCCTCGCCCACGCTGACGTGATCCCAAAAGAGGCTTGGCTCCTTTTCGTCACCCCCGAAAAAGAGCGGGCACAGATATCTTGGCGGCAGTTCGCCAAGAATATCGGAATGTCTTTCTGCGGATCAACGCTGTTCAAGAGCGCCATCTCTCGCAAGCGGATGGGTGCAGTTTGTGAGGCACTGGGATCGCCCCAACTGCTGGTCAATCTGGCGCAGTCGGACATCCTGTGGGACACCATCGATTCGATCACTGAGCTCGGAGAAGAAGATGTCTACGATGCGACGGTCGATGATGTGCACAACTTCGTGGCCAATGACATCATTGTTCACAACAGCATAGAGCAGGATTCTGACATAATTATGTTTTTGTTACGCCGTGAGTACTACGATCCGATGGATAAGCCGGGGATGGCTGAGGTGATTGTGGGCAAGAACCGGCACGGTGCTGTGGGCACTGTCAATCTAACGTTCCGCAAAGAATTCGCCCAGTTCACCAACTACTCGCCGATGAACTACAACGATAGCCCCGACATGAGCGGCGCCTTC
>JAJFJX010000387.1 GCA_021773655.1 Panacagrimonas sp. | reverse complement strand
GTACACCACCACCGGCTGCAAGCCGAAGATGTTCATGTGGATCGACGAGGCGCCGGACAGGCCCGCGCCGGACTCGGCGATGGTCTGCATCAGGATCGAGGCCTCGGTGATGCCGAGCCCGGCGCCGCCGTATGCCTCCGGCGTGCAGACGCCGAGCCAGCCGGCGTCGGCCATTGCGCGGTGGAAATCGTGCGGGAATCCGCCCTGCTTGTCTTTTTCCAGCCAGTAGCCGGCGTCGAAACGGGCACACAAGGTGCTGACCGCTTCGCGAATGCTCTCCTGCTGCGGCTCAAGTTCAAAGTTCACAAGGGGATGCCTTTGGCTGTGATGCGGTATCGAAGGGATTCGAGACCCATGAGACGGGTTGAGCGATCTTTCCGGAGGCCGACCGGAGTCGCCTTTCCCGTTTTTTCCTAACAATCGTTCGACAGTTTATCGCGAGCCCCGGCAGGCTCGCAAGACTGATTCTACCCGGCGAAATAGGCTTGTACGGCGGGGGCAATCGGCCGCCCGCAAAAGCGGGTCACCGGCCTGGTTCTGCCTCGGGTGCCGGCGCCCGAGCCTCGGGAATCGAAGGTGGTTCGAAACTGCGCTCCACCGTAACCGCAAGGGCGCAATGGGAAGGCAAAGGGCGCGAAGGTTCCGGATGCCGAGAATTCACCCTCGGACCCGGTCTCGCGCTCGCGTCGATTCTTTAATCCTTCTACCCTTGCGCCATGTTGCGACTTGTCGCGCCCTGTCGCGCCCTGATGCGCCCTGTTGCGACTTGTCGCGCACTGTTGCGCCCCGTTGTGCTTTTGAGGCTGATCGCCGGTCCGGGATCCGCTGCTCCAGTGTGCGCTCAGCCCGCAGCCACCAGTTCGGCGCAGGCGGCATCCAGCTTGCGCAGGCCTTCGTCGATCTCGTCGTTCGTGATCAGCAGCGAGGGCGCCAGGCGCAGCACGTCGGGGCCCGCCACCAGCGTCCACACGCCGTGACGCAGGGCGACCGTGACCACGTCCCGGGCACGCCCCTTCCAGGCCGCGCTCATCGGTGCACCCAGCAGCAGCCCCATGCCGCGCACCCCCTCGAAAATGCCGTGGCGCTGGCCGATTTCCAGCAGGCCCTCGCGCAACTGACGGCCACGCGCCTGCACGTTGGCCAGGGTCTCGGGATGCGCGATGAGGTCGACCGCCGCCAGCGCCACGGCTGTGGCCAGCGGATTGCCGCCGTAGGTCGAACCGTGGGTGCCGAACCCGAGGCTCGCGGCCAGCGCATCGGTGGTCAGCATCGCCGCCACCGGAAAGCCGCCGCCCAGGCCCTTGGCGGTGGTGAGCACGTCCGGCACCAGGCCATATTGCTCGTGGGCGAAGAAGGTGCCGCTGCGGCCGTTGCCGGTCTGGACCTCGTCGTAGATCAGCAGTGCGTGGTGGGCCGAGCACAGCTTGCGCACGCCCTGGGCGAATTCAACCGTGGCGGGCGTCACGCCGCCCTCGCCCTGCACCGGCTCCATCACCACTGCGCAGGTGCGATCCGAGATTGCGCGCTCCAGCGCCTCCAGGTCGTTGTACGGCAGGTGCGTGATGCCACCCGGCAGCGGCTCGAAACCTTCGGTGTACTTGGGCTGCCCACCCACCGTCACTGCGAACAGGGTGCGCCCGTGGAAGGCATTGTCAAAGGCGATGATCTCCCGCTTGTCGGCCGGAAAATGCAGCGCGGCGTGCTTTCGGGCCAGCTTGAACGCGGCCTCGTTGGCCTCCGAGCCGCTGTTGGCGAAGAACACCCGGGTGGCGAAGCTCAGCTCGGTGAGCCGCCGCGCCAGGCGCAGCGCCGGTTCGTTGGTCATCACGTTGGAGACGTGCCAGAGCCTGCCGGCCTGTTCGGTCAGCGCCGCCACCAGTTGCGGATGGCAATGCCCCAGGCCGGTGACCGCGATGCCGCAGGCGAAGTCGAGATATTCGCGTCCGTCCTGGTCCCACAGGCGCGCGCCCTGGCCGCGCACCGGCACGATCTGGTTGGGCGCGTAATTCGGGACCATCACCTGGTCGAAGGTCTGCCGGTTGACGGCGGTCGGCGGTGAAGACATCACATGGACCTCTGACAATGCCGGCGGCGATCCGCCGGGAAACGGGGGCATCGTAGCGAATGCATCGGGACCGGCACCGCTTGGGTCCTCGCAGCGGACAAGTAGACGAAAGAAGGGCCGGCAGTGCCGGCCCTTCGATCACGGTCGGAGCTGTGGGCCTGGGGCCTAGCTCACGCGCTCGAGCACCGTGGCCACGCCCTGGCCCATGCCGATGCACATGGTGGCCACGCCGAACTGCGCGTTCTTTTCGCCCAGCACATGGGCCAGTGCACCGGTGATGCGCGCGCCCGAGCAGCCCAGCGGGTGGCCCAGGGCAATGGCGCCACCCTTGATGTTGATGCGGTCGGCGCGCTCGAGCAGCTTGAGATCCTTCATCACCGCCAGCGACTGCGCGGCGAAAGCCTCGTTGAGCTCGAAATAGTCGACCTGATCGATCTTCAGGCCGGCGGACTTGAGCGCCTTGTGTGTCGCCGGCACCGGGCCGATGCCCATGATCGCCGGGTTGCAGCCCGCCGCCGCCACGCCGAGGATCTTTGCCAGCGGCCTCAGGCCCAGGGCCCTGGCCTGGTCCGCGCTCATCACCAGCACCGCGGAGGCGCCGTCGGAAATTGCCGACGAGTTGCCGGCAGTGACCGATCCCTTCGGATTGAATGCCGGCTTGAGCTTGCCCAGGTCCGCCAGGTTGGCGTCCGCACGTACCACTTCGTCGAAGTCCACCACCAGCGGCAGGCCATCGGCGTCATGGCCCTGGATCGGCACGATCTGGCCGGTGTACTCGCCGTTTCTGAACGCAGCCGTGGCCTTCTGGTGCGAGGCCAGCGCGAACTGGTCCTGCTGCTCGCGGTTGATCTGGTGGGTCTGGGTGAGCATCTCGGCGGTCAGGCCCATCATGGCGCTGGCCTTGGCGGTGTTGAGCGACAACTCCGGAGGGCCGTCGAAGCCGTGGGTCATCGGCACGTGGCCCATGTGCTCGACGCCGCCGCACAGATAGGTGTCGCCGATTCCCGCCTTGATGTTGGCGTAGGCGATGTGGATTGCGGTCATGGACGATCCGCACAGGCGGTTCACGGTCTGGCCCGGCACGGTGATCGGCAGGCCGGCCAGCAGCGCGGCATTGCGCGCGATGTTGAAGCCCTGCTCCAGGGTCTGGATCACGCAGCCCCAGATCACGTCATCGATCCCGGTGGGCTTGAGCGCCGGGTTGCGTTCGACAATGGCCTTCATCAGCTCGGCCGACAACACCTCGGCGCGGACATTTCGGAACACGCCGCCCCTGGAGCGGCCCATGGGGGTTCTGACTGCATCGACGATGACGACATCGGTCATTGGAATCTCCGGAAAACGTGAGGAGTGAGGGGTCAGGGGTGGGGCGTGAATCGCGGCGAATGGGGCCGCGCCTCACACCTCCCGCCTCCCGCCTCACGGCATTTCATTTCGGGTAATACATCTCGCCCTTGGCGGCCATCTCCTTCATGCGCGCGGTCGGCTCGTAGATCTTGCCCAGGTGCGCGAACTGCGCGGCACGTTCGATCACGTGTTTCATGCCCAGCGTGTCGCAGTACTTGAGCGCGCCGCCGCGGAACGGCGGGAAGCCCAGGCCCAGGATCAGGCCCATGTCGACCTCGGTGGGAGTCTCGACGATGCCATCCTCCAGGCAGCGCGCGGACTCGATGATCATGGGCAGCATCAGGCGCTCGATGATCTCCTGGTCGGCGAAATCACGGGTGCCCTCGGGTTGCACCTGCTTGAGCAGCTCGTAGGTTTCCGGATCGGGCTTCTTGATCGGCTTGCCCTTGGGGTCGGTGTCGTACCTGTAGAAGCCGACGCCGTTCTTCTGGCCGTAGCGCTGGGCTTCGAACATCACGTCGATCGCCGTGCGCCGCGTGCGTGCCATGCGGTCGGGATAGCCTTCGGCCAGCACCGGGCCGATATGGTGGCTGGTGTCGATGCCGACCACGTCCTCGAGGTAGGCCGGACCCATGGGCCAGCCGAAGTCCTCCATCACCTTGTCGGCCTTTACGAAGTCCATGCCGTCGTTGACGGCCAGCTCCCAGCCGGCGAAATACGGGAACAGGATGCGGTTGACAAGGAAGCCCGGGCAGTTCTTCACCACGATCGGGGTCTTGCCCATGCGACTGGCGTAGTTGGAGATGGTGGAGATTGCCTCCGCGGACGTCTTGGGTCCGTAGATCACTTCCACCAGCGGCATGCGGTGCACGGGGTTGAAGAAGTGCATGCCCAGGAAGTTCTCCGGGTGCTTGAGCACGCCGGAAAGTTCCTCGATGGAGATCGACGAGGTGTTGGACGCGATGATGGTGCCGGAACTGACCAGACCCTCGACCTCGGCCAGCACGCTCTTCTTGATCTTGGGGTTTTCGATCACCGCCTCGACCACCACATCGACGTTGGTGAAGTCGGCGTAGTTCAGGGTCGGCCGGATGCTGGCGAGCATCTTGCCCGCCTTCTCCGGCGTGAGCTTGCCGCGCGCCACTTCCTTGGCCAGCAGCTTGTTGGCCTCGTTCATGCCCAGATCGAGCTGCTTGTCGGCGATGTCCTTCATGATCACCGGCACGCCCTTGACCGCCGATACGTAGGAGATGCCACCGCCCATGATGCCGGCGCCCAGCACGGCGGCCGAGGTGACCGGCTTGCCGGCCCTGGCATGGCCCTTGGCCTTCTTCTTGAGGAGCTGGTCGTTCAGGAACAGTCCCACCAGCGCATCGGCCTGCGTGGTCCTGGCCAGCCGGGCAAAGGCCTGGCTCTCGATCCGGATCGCCTCGTCGCGGCCCTTGGACGCACCCTTCTGGATGCTCTTGACCGCCTCCAGCGGCGCCGGGTAGTGCTTGCCGGCCTTGCCGGCGATGAACCCCTTGGCGGTCTCGAACGCCAGCGAGGCTTCCATCGGGTCGAGTTGCAGCGGCCCGGTCTTGAGCGCGCGCCGCGCCTTCCAGTCGTACTTGCCTTCGTTGGCCTGACGCAACAGTGCACGCGCAGCCGCCATCAGCTTGTCCGGCGCCACCACTGCGTCCACCGCGTGGTGCTTGAGCGCCACATCCGGCTTGAGCGAGCTGCCCGAGGCGATCCACTCGATGGCATTGTCGGCGCCGCACAGCCGCGAACAGCGCACGGTGCCGCCAAAGCCCGGCATGAGTCCGAGCTTGACTTCGGGAAAGCCGACCTGCGCCGCGGTGGACATCACGCGGTAGTCGGTCGACAGGCACATCTCGAAGCCGCCGCCCAGGGCCATGCCGTTGATGCAGGTCACGCTGGGGAACGGCAGGTCCTCGATGGCCATGAACGCGTGATTGACCTCGAAGGTCCAGGCTGCGATCTCTTCTTCGGTGTTCTGGAACACCGCGCCGAATTCTGTGATGTCGGCCCCGACGATGAACACATCCTTGGCCGAAGTGACAATCAGGCCCTGCAGGTCCTCGGCTGCGGCCAGCGCGACGCCGGCTTCTCCGAGTTCGCGCACGGTGCGGGCATCGAACTTGTTGATCGACTCGCCTTCGCGGTCGAAGCACAGTTCGGCGATGCGGTCCTCGGCGTGGACCGTCACCTTGATGGATTTGCCTTGATACATGGGAGAGGCTCCCTCCTGAAGTCGGGATGAAAACGTGTGCGGGGGACGTATGGCCGGTCAGACAGGAAGACGGCCGCGCCTGAACCAGGCTTAGTAGCGGGATCATAACGGCCCGTCGCCCTCGGCGTAAACCGTGTCGAATCGGCCGGAACGCTCGAAAACCTACGTTTGACAGGCACTTATGGCGGTGACTATGCTCCAGCGCTGGAAAATCGACATCAACCGGGGGATTCTCACCATGGCGGCCAGGGACAAGATCGATCAACTCAAGACACAGGTCGAGCGCATGCGCCGGGAATCGCTGGACGTTGTGTCCAAGGCCAGCCGCATCGTGTTCGAAGGCGTACAGAAACTGGCCGAACAGGAACTCAAGGCCCTCAACGACTATTACAAGAGCGCCACCGGCGCCCTCAAATCGCCACGCTCCGGCAGCAGTTACCAGGATCTGGCCGCAGAGCAGCTCGACCTGCTGCAGGACACCGTGCAGAAAGTCCTTGGCCATGCTCGCGAATCGCTGGGCATCATCGCCGAGACCCGCGCCGAACTGACGCGGCTGATCGGCAGCGGTGGCCCACTGGACAGCCGGGCGCTGAGCAAGGTCACGGCGCCGGCGCAAAAGGCCATCGACGACGTCCGCAAGGCGGCAGCCAAGGCCCAGAAGTCGGCGTCCAAGACCGCCAAAGACCTGCGCAAGGCGCTGGACAAGGAAATCGCCAGCGCCGAGAAGAAGGGCAGGAAAGCCGCCCGGCGGGGCGAGGCCCGGGCCCGCGAGGCCGGCGAGTCGGTTCGCAACAAGCTGGAATCGGTGCTGGACCTCACGCCACCTGCACCGGCCAAGAAGGCGGTCAAGGCGCGTCCCTCGCCAGAATCACGCGCCGCACGCGCAGCCAGCAAGGCCCGGAAGTCCGCCCCCGGCAAGCGCAGCGGCTCCGGTCCTTCCGCGAAGTGACGCACGGACTCTGAATCCCGGCCCCGACCCCCGACCCCGACCTTCGATCCGGTCCAATGACCGGGACCATTGACCCGGTCTATTGACCCGGTCTATTGACCCGGACCATTGACCGGGTCCACAGGCCCCGCCGCCGGCTCCGTGCCGGCGGCCTCGTTTTCGGTTCGGCTTCCGACCGGGAGTAATCCGAAGTCAGCCGCAATCGGAGTCGGGATCGGAGCCGGTCTCATGCCCTCGAACGAAGGCAGTGTCGCTGGCCGAGGTTCATTGCCAATCAGGATTCGGTTTATCGTCCCCCGCCCATGGTTGCCGCCACGCCCCCACTGTCCATCGGCCTGAGCACGGATGCCTGTCGCCTGCTGGCCGACGCCAGTCGCGTGCGTCTGCTGCTGCTGCTTGAGGCCTACAGCCTGTCGGCGACCGAACTGAGCCAGGTCACCGGCCTGGCCCAGAGCCGGGTCTCGACCCACCTGTCCCGACTCAAGCGCGCCGGCCTGATCAGCGACCAGCGCGCCCATGGTGCGGCGCTCTATTCGGCCAGCATTGCAGCCGAGGGAGCCGCCGGCGCGATCTGGAACCTGCTGCAGCCGCGGCTGGACGACCCGCAGGCGCGTCTGGACCGCGAGCGTGCCGGCGAAGTGGTGCGCCGCCGCCATCTGGGCCAGACCTGGGCCGAATCGGTCGCCGGTCGCATGGAGCTGCACTACTCGCCGGGGCGTAGCTGGGAAGCCACCGCGCGGACCCTGATGCAGATGCTGGAACTCGGGCAGGTGCTCGACCTGGCCTCGGGCGACGGGGTGATCGCCGAGCTGCTGGCCTCCCACGCGCAACAGGTCACCTGTGTCGACATCAGCGCCGCGGTCATCGCGGCCGCCCGCCTGCGCCTGTCGCGGCACGCCAATGTGGACTTCCACCAGGGAGACATGCACGAACTGCCGTTCACCACGGCCCGGTTCGACCAGGTCTTCGCCCTGCACGCGCTGAGCTACAGCCCCGAGCCTGCGCGCCTGCTGGTCGAGGCCGCCCGGGTGCTCAAGCCCGGCGGCCGGCTGATTCTGGCGGCGCTGCGCCGGCATGCCCACGCCGAGACCCAGCGCGCCTTCGATCACCTCAACCTGGGTCTGGAGGTCGACGAACTCCGCGGGCTGATGCAGTCGGCGGGCCTGCGGGTGATGGAGTGCGCCGTGAGCTCGCGTGAATCACGGCCGCCGTACTTCGAGGTGATCAGCGCGCTCGGCGAGCGTTGATACCGCATTCACGGCGCTTCGGGCAGATCCGAGCTCCACACCAGCCGGCCCTTGCGTCCAATGGCTGCCAGGCGCTGGCGGTGCGCCTCCATTTCGCCAGCGTCGGCGCGACGCACCTGCAGCGGCCGATCCTGCGCGCCGAGCTGGCGGGTCCAGGCCAGGCGATCATGGCCCGAACGCGCGTGGGAACTGTCCAGCGACAATGCGGACTGGCCGCCGGTCATCGCCAGATAGACATCGGCCAACAGGCGGGCATCGAGCAGCGCGCCGTGCAGGTCGCGGTTGGAATTGTCCACCTCGTAACGCCGGCACAGCGCATCCAGGCTGGCCTTCTGGCCGGGATGCAGGCGCCGGGCCATGCCGACCGTATCGGTGATGCTGCAGACCTCGGCCAGCGGCCGGCCGACGCCGGCATTGCGAAACTCGCGGTCGAGAAACCCCACGTCGAAAGCGGCGTTGTGGATGATCAGCTCGTCCCCGCCCAGCCACGCCCACAGCTCCGCGGCGATCTGTTCGAACGCGGGCTTGTCGGCCAGGAATGCATCGGTGATGCCGTGGACCTGGACTGCGCCCGGGTCCACGGGGCGCCGCGGATTGACGTAGCGGTGGAAGTGATTGCCGCTGGCGCGGCGATTGACCAGTTCGATCACCCCGATTTCGATGATGCGATGACCCTGTTCGACCGACAGGCCGGTGGTTTCGGTGTCCAGTACGAGTTGGCGCATGTCAGTTCCTGGAATCGGGCCCGCGCGGTGTCTGCAGCCGGCCGGTCAAGCGGAGCCCGCCCGGTTGGCGATGCCCTGGTTGGCCAGTTGGTCGGCACGTTCGTTGCCGGCATCGCCGGCGTGCCCCTTGACCCAGTGCCACCGTACCTGGTGGGGCGTCCTGGCAAGGTCCAGGCGTTGCCACAGGTCCACATTCTTCACCGGCGCGCCGGCCGCAGTGCGCCATTGCTTGCGCTTCCAGCCCGGCATCCACTCGGTGATGCCCTTCATCACATAGGTCGAGTCGGTGTACAGGTCGACCGCGCAGGGCTGCCGGAGCGATTCCAGCGCCTGGATCGCCGCCATCAATTCCATGCGGTTGTTGGTGGTGTGCGCCTCGCCGCCGGACAGCGTCTTTTCGGCACCGTCACAGCGCAGCAGCACACCCCAGCCGCCAGGGCCGGGATTGCCCTTGCAGGCTCCGTCGGTGTGGGCCATCACGGATTTCATCGTCGATCTGCGTGACGATCGACGCGTTCGGCGCATTCGGTCCATTCGGCGTGTCGCCGCCGATCACGGAACCAGGGGCCAGGTGACGCTGCGTCGGCCGGCATCATCCCATCGACGGCGGCGGTGAAGGTGAAGGTTCGGAATCCAGGCAGGCCCGCCCTTCGCCTCGGCCAGCGGCCGGGGCGCCGATGCCGATCAGGGGTCGCACATGGGCGCGAGCAACGCGGCCGACCAGGCGCATCGGGATGACTCGCTTGCGGGCGGCCAGCAGATAGGCCTCCGACCACGGCGCGGCGAGCGCCGAAAAGTTCCAGCCATCGCCGTCCGAGCGCGCGGTCGTCCACGGAAAGCCCAGCCCGTAGCGGCGCACCTCGATCACTTCCAGGTCGAGCAGTTCGAGCCAGTCGCACAGGCGGCCGGCACTGTAGAAACGTGCGCCGCCCGGGAAAGCGCGGTCCCGAAGCCCGAATCGCTGCCGCAGACCCCACAGGCTCCAGGGGTTGAAGCCAAGCACGAACAGGCGCCCGCGGTCGGTGAGAATGCGGTTGACCTCGCGCAGGACGTGATGGGGTGAAGGCGAAAACTCCAGCGTATGCGGCAGAAGCACGGCATCGACCACGCTGGAGGCCACCGGCAGGCGTTCGCTTTCGATCAGGGCCGAGGCGCCGACGTCAGTGACGGTGCCGAGCACGGCCCGGTGCAGTGTCTCGGAGGCTTGCAGCAGGTCATCGCCCTGCCCCCAGGACCCGATCTGCAGGACGTGACGGCCGAACACCTCGGGCAACAGGCGCGAGACCTCGCAGCGCTCCAGCTCGATCAGGCTCTGAGCGCGCGGCGCCTGCAGCCACTGGTTCAACGCCAGGCGCGACAGGGGCCTCCCGCCGTGGCGTGGGCGAAGACGACTCATCGGTGGCGGTTGGCGGATGCCATGACCGGATTCTACGCCGGACTCGAACGCCGGTCGCGGGGTCATCGAGCGCTATCATGAGTGCCCCTGCTCCGGAACCGCACTGGAAATCGACATGACCAGCCTGGATATCGCCCCGATTCCCGCGTTTGCAGACAACTACCTGTGGCTGCTGAGCCGGGGCGCCCGCGCGGTGGTGGTCGACCCGGGCGACGCCGCCCCGGTACAGGCGGCCCTGGCCGAACGGGGGCTGCAACTGGAGGCGATCCTGATCACCCACCATCACCCGGACCACATCGGCGGGCTGGCGGAACTGCTGGCAGCGCGCCAGGTGCCGGTCTACGGACCGCGCAAGGAAGCATCGAGCATCCGGCACCTGACCGATCTGCTGCAGGATGGCGATCAGGTGGAGGTGCTCGGCCGCCGCTTCGAGGTGATCGAAGTCCCCGGACACACCCTGGGTCACATTGCCTATTACAGCGCCGCCACCGACGGCGCTGCCACCGAGCTTCACGGCCCGCTGCTGCTGTGTGGCGACACCCTGTTCTCCGGCGGCTGCGGACGCCTGTTCGAGGGCACGCCCGAGCAGATGCACGCATCGCTGGGCCGGTTGGCGGCGCTGCCGGGCGCAACGCAGGTCTACTGCACGCACGAATACACAAGGTCCAACCTGCAGTTCGCGCGGGTGGTCGAGCCGGGCAACGCGGCACTGGCCGAGTACTGGGTCCGGGTCCGGGCACTGCTCGCCGACGGCCTGCCCACCGTGCCATCGAGCATCGAACATGAACTGCGCATCAACCCGTTCCTGCGCATCGACCAGCCTGCGGTCCGGCAGGCGGTGCAGGACCACAGCGGACAGCCGATCGAGGCGCCGGCCGAGGTGTTCGCCGCCCTGCGCCGCTGGAAAGACGAGTTTCGCCCGCCGGCCGAGCCCTGAGCCGCTCCGAGCATCGGACTGACTACCCTTCGGAACCCTTGTTCGGACCGGTTGTCGGACCCCGCATCGAGCTGCCGTCGCCGGTGGCAAAGTGCGTCCTCTACCCCCTGAATCATTTGCTAAACTCGCCGGCCTTGCATGGCTCCCCTGTCTTTCTGATGCCCTTTTCCTGCGGCCTGCGGGCCCTCCGACCCGTGTGCGCCGGCGCCCTGTTTCTGGGTGCGGCTGGACTCGCCCACGCGATCGGGCCCGACGCACCGGACGAAGGCGCTCTGGAACTGGACCTGGCCATCCAGGCACTCAAGGACGAGGTGGTGCAGTTCAATCGCGATGCGCAGCTGGCCGAGGAGACGCACCTGTATCCCCCGGAAACACGGCTGTCGGTCTATATCAGCACCTCCGTCCCGCATCTGCTGCTGAGCGAAGTCTCGGTCAGCGTCGACGATGGCGCGCCGGTGCAATATCGCTACCGGGACCGTGACGCCCGCGCCCTGCACTCAGGCGATGCACTGCAGCGGCTGCTGCGCCTGAACGTGGCGCGCGGGGCGCACCGCATCCAGGTCCAGTACGCCGGCGAACTGGCCGAGGCGCGCAAGGAACCGATTCCGGTCAGCGGCAGTTTCACCGGCGACTTCGAAAAGGGCATCGAGCCGGCGGAGCTGGAACTGAGGGTGGTTCGCGGCTCAGGCAGGAAGGACGTCGACATGAAGCTTCGTCAATGGAAGGTCGTCGAGTGAGTATCCGTCCCGTGCTGGCCTTGGCCGCCGCGACGCTGTCGGCTTGGACACTGACCGCCGCAGCTGCACAAACCTATTTCCGGGGCTCTGCCGAAGACCCCTCGATCCGCAGCGCGATATTCCTCGGCGAGGACCAGCGCTTCCTGTCAGCGGTCACCGAGCTGCTCAAGCTGCAGCGTAACGGAGGCGATACCTTCGAGGCCGGCCGAAATTACTGGGCAGCGCTGGCCGAATACCAGCTCTCGTTCGGCATGCGCGACAACGCCGAACACATCTACCGCACGGTCGCGGCGGCGGCGGCCGATCCCAGCGAGTACGGCCGCGCACGACTGCGATTGGCGGAGTTCGAGTACGAACGCGGCTACCTCGACCAGGCCCGAGCAACGCTGCTGCAGGCGCGCGAAAAGCTTCCCCCCGGGCTGGAGGTCGACTGGCAGGACCTGTATTCGCGCGTGCTGTTGGCCCTGGGTCGGTACAACGAGGCGATCGAGATCCTCGATGACTCCCTGGCCGGGGACGACCTGCGCACCGCCTACCTCAGGTTCAACCTCGGCGTCGCGATGATCAACGACGGTCGCCTGGCCGAGGGCCGCACCGCGCTGGACCGCGTCGGCCGCCAGCTTGGCGAAGACGAGGAAACACGCGCACTGCGAGACAAGGCCAATGTCACCCTGGGCTGGCATTTCCTGCAGAACCAGCTGGGCGGCTCGGCCAAGCCGGTGTTCGGCCGCGTGCGCGCCGTGGGGCCGCACTCCAACCGCGCCCTGCTCGGCATGGGCTGGGCGGAGCTGGCACCGCAGGGCGGCAGGCAGACGCGCACCGAGCTGTCCGAAGACCAGGACCAGCGCCAACTCAACGATCCGCTCAATACCTTCTCCGCGCTGGGCGTGCTGCTGCGTCGCGGCTACCTGGCCGATCCTTACGAACGCGCCGGAATCCGCAGTTTCCAGCGCTCCGGTGTGGCCGAGAAACAGGACGAGGGCTACCGCCGCGCAATCGCGATCTGGAGTGAGTTGCTGGATCGCAACCCGCTCGACCCGGCAGTGCAGGAGGCCTGGCTTGCCCTGCCCTACGCGCTGGATCAGCTGGGCGCCCACACCCAGGCACTGAGCTATTACGAACAGGCCGCCGAGCGTCTCGACCGCGCCCGCACGCTGACCCAGGACGCGATGAAATCGCTGCGCAGCGGTCGCATGGTCGACACCATCCTGTCGCGAGATGCCGACTCCGAGTCCGGCTGGATGTGGGAACTGCGCGACCTGCCCGACGCGCCAGAGACCTACGCCCTGCAGTCCCTGATCGCCGAACATCGCTATGCAGAGACCCTGAAGAACTACCGCGACGTGCGCATGATGCTCAGGCTGGTCGAGGGATGGGAGGCCGGCGTCGCACGCATCGATGCGGTCTTCCGCACCGGCAGCGCCCGGTCCACGGTCGAACCGACCGTGCAGTTCGCTCGCGCCAAGCAGAACTGGGTGCTGCCCTACCGGGACCTCGATCTGTCGCTCGACGAGGCGACGCAGTTATCGGCGCCCGGGCAGTTCCTCACCCGCCCCGACTTTCGCGAGCCGGTGCTGCCGCCGCTCAAGCTCAGCGCCTTGCCCTCACGGTTCGACGGCCCCTACGAGCGCGCACAGGGCATCAAGAAGCGCAGCGAGAGCCTCAAGCCAGCGCTGGAGGCGGCGGCCCGCGCCAGCGCCAAGCGCCTGCTGGCCCTGGGCCTGGAAGAACTCAACGCGCAGCGGCGCCAGATCGACAAGTATCTGGTCGAGACCCGCTTCGCACTGGCTCGAATCTACGACGGTGCGCTGCCGGAGCCGGATCAGGACGAGTTCGAACTCGACGAGGACGGCAATCCGATCCGCGAGACTGAGCTGATCCGCGGTGAGTTCGAAATCGACAAGGATCGGCCCCTGGCCGACCAGTTGCCGGCAACCCCCGCGGTCGGTGACGGCGCCGAAACCGACGAGTTCGAGGTCAAGTGATGGCAGGGTCGCCGCGCATTTTCCTGCCGTTCTGCGCCTCCTGCCTGGCTGCCTGGCTGGTCGGCTGCGCCAGCATGGGCGCCCAGACCGAACCGGCGGCGCCTCCGATCCGGAGCATCGTCAAGGAGAAGATCAACAACGAGGAGGCCCGGCTGCCGATCATCGAATCGGAGCCGGTGGCGCCCGACGCCGACAAGGCGCTCGAAAACTACACCCGACTGCTGGAAATGGCGCCCGATGCCGAGACACGCGCCGAAGCCAGGCGCCGTCTGGCCGACCTCAAGGTGCAACGCGACGACCTGGAAGGGGGCAGCTCGGAGAACAGTGCCGAGCAGCTCGAGCAGGCCATCAGGATCTACGAGGACCTGCTGGAGAAACGCCCGCGCGATGCGCGCAATGATCGCGTCCTGTACCAGCTTGCGCGTGCACAGCAGAATCTCGGCGACAGCGACGCCGCCATGGCCACCCTCCAGCGCCTGACCACGGAATACCCCGATTCGCCGCTGGCCGGCGACGGCCACTTCCGCCGCGCCGACCTGCTCTACCGTCTCGACCGCTACGCCGAGTCGGAGGCCGAATACGCCACCGTCATGAGCTTCGAGGACCGCACGCCGTTCTTCGAACCGGCGCAGTACATGATGGGCTGGTCGCAGTACCGGCAGTCCAAGTTCGACGCCGCAATCGCCACCTTCTTCGAGATTCTGAACCGCGAGTTGCCCGAGCCGGTGCCACTGGAGGTCGACGACGCCATCGCCGGCGTGGCGCGTGGCAAGACCGACCTGGCCCGCGACTCGCTCCGGGTGGTGTCGCTGTCCTTCGCTGCGCTCGGTGGCGGCATGGCCGTCAGCGAGAAGTTCGCCAAGGATGGCGACCCGCGCTTCTACCCGCTGGTCTACAACGCGCTCGGTGCCATGCTGCTGGACAAGCAGCGCTACACCGATGCGGCGGAGGCCTATACCGCGTTCACCGAGCGCTACACCACGCACACCCTGGCCCCGACCTTCCAATCGAGGGTGATCGATGCTTACACCGCCGGCGGCTTCGGCGAGCTGGTGATTCGCGAGAAAGAGCGCTACGCCACCACTTACGATCCCGACGCCGCCTACTGGGGCGGACGCCCGGCCACCAAGGAAGTGCTGGCGGCCCTGCGCGGACACCTCGAAGACCTGGCCCGCTACAACCACGCACAGGCGCAGGCCCAGGCGCAAGGACAGAAGCGGCCGGAACCGTTCCTGGTTGCCGCCCGCTGGTACCAGAGAATCCTGGACATCTACCCGCAAGACCCGGCCGTGGCCGAGATCAGTTTCCTGCTAGGCGATGCCCTGCTCGACGGCGGCCGCACGCTGGAGGCTGCGCAGCAATACACGCGCACCGCCTACGACTACGGCGCACACCCGAAGGCGGGCGAGGCAGCACAGGCCGCCTGGCAGACCTATCAGAAGCACGCCCGTGACGTGACGCCGGAACAACGACCCGCCGCCTTGCGCCAGGCGGTGGACTCCGGCGTGCGACTGGCCGACGGTTTTCCCGACCACACCTCCAGGCTGCAGGTGCTGACGCAATCGGCCGAAGACCTCTACGAAATGCGGGCGCTGGAAGAATCCGTCGCCGTTGCCGGCCGGGTGCTGGAACACCCTGCGGCTGCGACACCGACGCTGCGCCGCAGCGCCTGGAGCGTGACCGCCAACTCGCAGTTCTCTCTGAACGACTTTGCCGCCGCCGAGAAAGCCTACAGCGAAGAACTGGCACTGACCCCGGCCGGTGCACCGGAACGCAGCGAGGTGATCGAGCAGCTCGCCGCCAGCATCTACAAGCAGGGTGAAGCGGCACGCGCCGCAAACGACCTGCGCAAGGCAGTGGACGATTTCCTTCGCGTCGGCCAGGTCACTCCCACCTCGAAGATCCGCGCCAACGCCGACTACGACGCCGCCACCAGCCTGATCGAGCTAAAGGATTGGCCGGCCGCCACCCAGGTCCTGGAGTCGTTCCGCAGCCGCTTCCCGGCACACAAGCTGGAGGCCGATGTCGACAAGAACCTGGCCCTGGCCTACGAATCCGACGGCAAACCGGCGCAGGCCGCCGCGGTCTTCGAGCGCATCGCCGCGCGCACCAGTGAAGCTCCCGACATCCGCCGTGATGCAGCCTGGCGGGCCGCACTGCTGTACGACGAGGCCGGCCAGCCGCCCGCGGCGGCACGCGCCTACTCCGCATACGTCGGCGCCTACCCTCGGCCGCTGGACCGCTCGATGCAGGCTCGCAGCCGGCTGGTGGAGCTGGCCGTAGCACGCGGTGACCGCGACCAGCAGATCTTCTGGCACCGCGACATCGTGCGCGCCGATCATAGCGCTGGCGCCGAGCGCACCGACGCCACGCGCTCACTGGCCGCCGCCTCCAGCCTGGAGCTCGGGCGCATGAGCGCTGTCGACGCCAAGCGCATCCGCCTGACCCTGCCGCTGGAACAGACGCTGGCTGCAAAGAAAACCGCCATGGAAGCCGCCATCGCCGCGCTCAACCAGGCCGCCGGGTATGGATTTGCCGAAACCACGACCGCTGCGACCTTCGAGATCGCAGATCTGTACCGGGATTTCGCGAAGTCCCTGATGCAGTCCCAGCGTCCGGCCGGCCTGCAGGAGCTGGAACTCGAACAGTACGAACTGCTACTCGAAGAACAGGCTTTCCCGTTCGAGGAGCGCGCCATTCAGGCCCATGAATCCAACCTCAAGCGCATCCTTCAGGGTCGCTACGACGCCTGGATCAAGCGCAGCGCCGCCGCGCTGACCGAGATGGTGCCGGGCCGCTATGCCAAGCGCGAACAGCGCGAGGACTTTTATGACTCCCTGCGCTGATCTTCGCGCCTCGCGCCTGCTGCTGCTGGCGCTGGCGGCGAGCCTGTTCGTGGGCTGCGCGGCACGCACGCCCAGGCCCGACGACACACCGGCGCCGGGTCCGACGACGACCGAGGACGTCGCCGAACCGGCGGACCTCGGAGACCCCGAGGGGCGCTTTGCCGAAGCCCTGCAAATGATGCGCACCGGGCAGAGCGTCGAGGCGGTGGCCGCGTTCATGGCCCTGGGAAAGGATTTTCCCGAGTTCTCCGGGCCGCCGACCAACCTCGGCATCCTGCACGCGCAGGCCGACCGGCTCGCCCCCGCCATCGCCGCGCTCGAACGCGCCACCCAGGCCAATCCTGACAACAAGGTGGCCTACAACTGGCTCGGGGTCCTGCACCGTGAAGGCCGCCAGTACGACAAGGCCCGCGCCGCCTATGAAAAAGCCCTGGCTGCCGACCCCGACTACGCTGCCGCACGGCTCAATCTGGGCCTGCTCTACGAAGATCACCTGCGCCAGCCGGCCGAGGCCCTGGTGCAATACCGCGAGTACCTGCGCATCACCGATGGCAAGGACCTGCGCGTGCTGCCCTGGATCGGCGAGATCGAGGCCACCATGGCCGCGCAAACCGAAAGCGTGGCACCTGCATCGGCTGCGCCCGAGGAACGGGAAGTCAAATGACTCATCGCCCCCCCACCGGCCGTGCCCCGCTGATGACAGCGCTGCTGATTGCCGCCGGGCTGCTGTCCAGCCTGCCGGCCGCAGCGCAGACCGGGAACGGCAGCGAGGCGCCCGCCGAACCCGCGCTGTCGCCCGCTGATCGCGAGGACCTACGCGACCAAACAGGAACCACTATCGTCGGCGAACGCGAGTCACCGATCGGTCTGTACATCACGCCCTGGCGCGACGCCTATTCGGAGCAGGATATCGACCGCCCGGCCCGACTGTTGCAAGTGGATATGTCTCCGATCGACCGCGAGGTCTTTGCGCGACAGGCCGAGTACCACAAGGCGCTGACCGAATCCGGTCAGAACCGCCCCGGTACCGGGTCGCCGACGATTACCACGCCCTGAGCCACAAAACCCGCCGCACCGTTTCAGCCCGAAGCAACAATCCCACGCACTTCAACCTGATTCTTGAACGAGGAACCCCATGGACATCTTTGCCGCCATCGTCAACTTCTTCCAGCTCGGCGGGCTGTTCATGTACCCCATTGCGGTGGTGCTGGTCCTGGCCCTGGCGATCGCCTTCGAGCGCTGGCTGTTCCTGCGCAAGTCCGAAAAGGAAAACCGCGTGCTGTGGAACGAAGTGCAGCCGATGCTGGGGCGCAGCGAGCTCGAACAGGCCGAACGCATGGTCAAGGATTCGGACACCGCCATCGGCCGCATCCTGTCCAACGGCATCGCTCAGTCGCGCGCCGAGAACAAGCGCAGCGAGGTCGAGGTGGCAACCGAAGAAGGCCTGATGGAAGTCCTTCCCGCGATCGAAAAGCGCACCCACTACCTGGCAACGTTTTCCAACCTGTCGGTGCTGCTGGGTCTGCTGGGAACCGTGGTCGGCCTGATCACCGCGTTCTCCGCGCTTGGCAACGCCGATCCGGCGACCAAGGCCGACCTGCTGTCGGAGGGTATTTCGGAGGCCATGCACTGCACCGCCTTCGGCCTGATGGTGGCCATCCCCAGCCTGATCCTTCATGCCTATCTGCAGAGCCGGACCACGGCACTGGTGGACGGTCTGGAAGCGGTCTGCGCCAAGTTCGTCAGCGTGGTCTGCGGCCGCACCCGCCGCAGCGCCTGAACTCCCGAGCCTTCGAGTTTCGTCTCCTGGCCTGAACCCGGATCCCTATCATGAAGATGTCGCGACGCGTCCGCAGGATGCAGCGTGAGCACAAGTTCGGCGCCCGTACGGTGCGCCTGAACATCGTGCCGTTGATCGACGTGTTCGCCGTGCTGGTGTTCTTTCTGCTGGCCAGCGCCTCGCTGGCGGCCGCACGCCTGAACGTGATCAATCTCAACCTGCCCGAGCCGGACCGCACCGCCAGCCAGGATTCCGAGCAACTGCGCCTGACCGTGGTGGTTCGCCAGGGGGTGATCGAGGTCTCCGACAGCCGAGGCGCGGTGCGCAACATCGTCAGCACGCCGGCCGGCTACAACCTCGCCGCCCTGTCCGACCTGCTGGTCGAGGTCAAGAAGGCGGCGCCGACCGAGCAGGCCATCGTGCTGATGATGGAACCCGAGGTACTCTACGACGACGTCGTCAAGATCATGGACACCATCCGCCTGGCTCCGGCCGAAGCGCGCGCCGCGGGCATGCCGGCCGAGCTGTTTCCACAGGTGTCGATCGGCGAAGTGAGCAAGCTCGATGCACAGGGGGCCGGCGCCCCATGAAGATCGGACCGCGACGCGCGCGCAAGATCGTCCACGAACTGCGCCGCGAATCCCGCGAAGGCGAACTCAACGTGGTGTCGCTGATCGACATCTTCGCCATCCTGGTGCTGTACCTGCTGGTCAACGCGCTGGTGGTGCAGATCCTGCCCAGCCCCAAGGCCCTGCAACTGCCCGAGTCGATCTCTCAGTCGCAGCCGCAGCAGACGGTGCTGATCCTGGTCACGCCCGAGGACATCATTGTCGACAACCAGAAAGTGATGAAGACCGCTGCAGCGGCCTCGGCCACCACCTCGGTGCTGCCGGACCTCAAGTACCGCCTCAACGAAGAGGGCCTGATGCAGGTCGAAGGCGGCGGCCCCGGCGCGGTCACCCGCGGCGACGTCAACATCATGGCCGACAAATCCATTCCGTTTCACGTCGTCAAGAAAGTCATGGCCACCGCCAGCGACACCCGCTTTGCTCGCATCTCGCTGGCCGTGGTCGAGAAGCAGGGGGGCGGGCAGTGAGTCTGTTCGTCATCTCGACCGAAGGCTGGGCGTTCGGTGAACGTGCCGACCAGCGCTTCCGCAAGACCGTCGCGTCGCTCGGCATCCCGTTCCTGATTCTCGCCGTGCTGATTCCCTTCCTCGATCTTGTCGGGGTGCAGGAAGGCGGCGGCCAGACCGTCGAGACCACCTACGTCAACATCCTGCCGGATGCCGAAATCGCCGAGCAGGTCGAAGAGCCTGCGCCGGTCGAAGAGGAACAGCCCGAGCCCGAGCCGGAACCCGAACCCAAACCCGCGCCTGAGCCGGTGCCGGTGCCGAAACCCGAACCCAAGCCCCCCGCGCCCAAGGTCGAAACCCCTCCCAAGCCGGAGCCAACCCAGGAACAACGCGAGCAGGCAGCGCGCGAGGTGGCCAAGCAAAGCGGCATCAATGCGCTGGCCGACCAGCTCGCCTCCCTGCGCGACAACTCGCTGTCGGGCCTGGATGCGGCGCGCCCCCTGAGCGACGAGGTGGTCACCGGCCAGATCGGTGCCGGCGGCGGCAGCTCCTCGGCCATCGCTTCCTCGGCTGCCAGCGGCAGCGGCGGCATCGGCACTGCAGCGCCATCGGCCTCGCGGGCCCAAAGCGGCGCCGGACTGGGGCAGCGGCGAACCACGGTGGTGCAGGCACCCAAGGGTGTAGGACCCGATCTGGAAAAGCCCGGGCAGGACGGCAAGGCACGGATGGCCGGTCGCACGCTCGAAGAAATCCAGCTGGTTTTCGACCGCAACAAGGCATCGTTCTACGCCATGTTCAATCGCGCACTGCGCGACAACCCCAATCTGCGCGGCAAGGTGGTGGTGCGCCTGACCATCGCCCCCAGCGGCGCGGTGACGGCCTGTGAACTGGTGTCCAGTGAACTGGGCGATCCGGACCTGGAGCGCAAGGTGATCCAGCGCGTC
Organism: Panacagrimonas sp.; assembly: GCA_021773655.1. Classification (GTDB taxonomy): domain Bacteria; phylum Pseudomonadota; class Gammaproteobacteria; order Nevskiales; family Nevskiaceae; genus Panacagrimonas. The sequence goes on along the minus strand of JAJFJX010000387.1, from coordinate 4,452 downwards.
AAACTGCTCAATTTCGGCCGCAAGAACGTACCCGAGTTCACCTACCCGAACTACCCGATCATCTTCCTGCCCACCTGAGGGGTCCTGTCCGCCTGAGGGCAGGCGACACGGCCTGCGCCAGCCGAATCCGACGCAGCCCGGTGGGCTCTGACGCATGCGCGTCGCGTGTGGGAAACTGCGCGCCTTCCAATGGCAATCGAGGACACACCGCATGGGTTTCATGGCCGGAAAGAAGGCGCTGATCACCGGCGTCGCCAGCGATCGTTCCATCGCCACCGGCATCGCCGAGGCGTTCAGGCGCCAGGGCGCGGACCTGGCCTTTACCTACCAGGGGGACCGCCTCAAGTCCCGTGTCAGCGACTTTGCGGCCGAGTGCGGCTCCAGTCTGGTGTTGCCGCTGGATGTCTCCCAGGACCAGCAGATCGATGAGGTCTTCCAGGAACTGAACAAGCAGTGGGGGGGGCTCGACGTGCTGGTCCATTCGATCGGCTTTGCCCCCCGCGAGCAGCTTGCCGGCAAGTATCTGGATGCGGTCACTCGCGAGGGCTACCGCATCGCCCACGACATCAGCGCCTATTCCTTCGCCGCCCTGGGCAAGGCCGCGCGTCCACTGATGGCTGGACGCAACGCCAGCATGCTGACGATGACCTATCTGGGCGCGGTGCGCGCGGTACCGATGTACAACGTCATGGGACCGGCCAAGGCGAGTCTGGAAGCCAATGTGCGCTTCATGGCGGCGGAACTGGGCGAGCTTGGCATCCGCGTCAACGGCATCTCCGCCGGCCCAATCAAGACGCTCGCCGCGGCGGGAATCAGCGGCTTTCGCGACATGCTTGCGCGTGCCGCCAAGGCCTCGCCCCTGAAGCGCAACGTAAGTATCGAAGATGTCGGCAATGCCGCGGCGTTTTTGTCATCGGATCTCGCCGCCGGGGTCACCGGCGAGATCCTGTACGTGGACGCCGGCTACAACATCATGGGCATGAGCTTCGGCGACACCTGAAGCCGGTTCGTCCGGCAAGGCCGCCGCAACTCCGCCTCCGGCAGGACAACAGACGCCGCCGAGGCCCGCTCAGATGCCGCGGCGGCGGCGCAGTGCGGGCTCGCCGTGCACGCCCTCTTCGCCTTCGCGCCTGGCCACGAACACGGTGCAGACGGTGTCGCCATAGACGTTGATCGCGGTGCGCGCCATGTCGAGCACCCGATCCACCGCCAGGATCAGGCCCACGCCCTCCAGCGGCAGTCCGATCGCGCCGAGGATCACCGCGATCGCGACCAGGCTGGCAGACGGGATGCCGGCCACGCCGATGGAGGTGACGATCGCCAGCGCCACCACCATCACCTGGGTGATGAAGCTCATTTCCACCCCGTAGGCCTGGGCGATGAACATGGCCGCCACGCATTCATAAAGTGCGGTTCCGTTCATGTTGACGGTGCAGCCCAGCGGCAGCACGAAGCCGGACACCTGCGGCGAGACACCTGCACCTCGCCGCATGCAGTCGAAGCTCACCGGCAGCGTGGCGGCCGAGGAGCTGGTCGAAAACGCGGTCAGCAGCGCGGGGGCCACCACCCGGAAGTGACGCAGGGGCGAGACCCTGGCGAGGAACTTGAGAATCAGCGGCAACCACACCAGCAACTGGATCGCCAGCGCCGCCACCACCACGAAGAAGAACTTGAGCAGCGGACCGACCGCACTCCAGCCGGTGGTGGCCACGGTCTTGGCCACCAGGGCAAACACGCCCAGCGGCGCAAAGCGCATCACCCAGCCGGTGATGGCGATCATGATCTCATACAGGCCGGTCCAGAACTCGCGCTGCTGTTCGGCGCGCGCCGCCGGCAGTCGGGAGGCAAAGAATCCGAACAGGATCCCGAAGAAGATCAGCGCCAGCATCTCGCCGCGGGCCGCCGCCTCGATCAGATTGGGTGGCACCATGCGCAGGATCACACCCAGAATGTCGCCGCTGCCGCGATTCTCGATGCTCGCCATCACGGTGCCGGTATCGGCTGACAGCCCCATTCGATCACCGGCCGGCTCGCCATCGATCAGACCCGGCCCGACCAGGTTGACCAGGATCAGGCCGGTCAACACCGAGACCGCGGTGGTCATCACGAAGAAGGTGCCGGTGCGCAACCCCAGCTTGCCCAGGACCCCCTGGTCGCCGAGTCCCAGCATCGCCGAGATCATCGACGCCAGGATCAGTGGCACGATGAGCATCTTGAGCGCGTTGAGGAACAGCGTGCCGAGAAAGCTGCAGGCAGCCACGAAATCGGCCTGCGGTCCGACCAGCGCCCCCACCACACCGGCCAGCACCAGTGCAATGGCGACCTGCCAGTGCAGTGCCGGCAGCCACCGGCGTTGGGGCTGACTGCCCTCGGATTCGCGATCAGCGCTGGAGGGCTCGGGGTTCATCGGTCAGGGTTGCAACGGGTCTTCGACTGGCGCATCCGGCGAGCGGTGGATCTCGACCGAAACCGCCTCTTCGACCGCTTCGCGATATCCGGCAAACTCACTGCCGGCAAGGCTCTGGCGGATCTTGCTGCGCTCCTGTTCGAGAACTTCTGCGTCGACCTCCTCCCGCTTCATCTCGTTGACCGCGCGCAGCACGACCACCACCGGGTCGGCCCGGGTATTGGTCAGCACCTCCACCTGTACGCCTGCGGCGGCCGGCCTCGGCATGGCGAAGACCTGCTCGGAGATGCGCTGATCGAGCTCGGCCTGGCCGCGTGCGGCTGTGCCGTCGAAGTCGACCTTCAGACCGTGCGCTTCGACCGCTTCGGACAGCGCCTTCCCCGCCCGCACCGCGTCTGCGACCTGGGTGGCCACTTCACGCGCACGCTTGACCGCAGCGTCGGCAATCAGCGCATCGCGGACCTGATCGCGCACTTCGTCGATCGTGCGCTGGCGCGCCGGTTCGTAGGATTCCTTGTGCAGCACCACCAGGGCGTCGGGCCCGTTGGCCAGTGGGCGGCTGTTCTCGCCGGCATCGATGACTTCCGGTGAAAACGCCGCCGCCTGGACCTCCCGGGAGGCCGCGATGCCGGCGCCGCCGGATCGAGTGAACCAGTCACTGGTCTGGATCTCCAGCCCCGTGGCCCGAGCCACGGGTTCGAGTGTGGTGTTCTCGAACGCGGACTGCTCCAGCGTCTCCGACAGCTCCTGAAAGCGCGCCTCGGATTCGCGATTGCGATACAGCTCCAGCAGCTCGGCCTGCACATCGGGGTCCTCGAAGGCACGCACGGCCCGGCCACGAACCTCGTCAACCCGGATCACATGCCAGCCGAACTCGGTTTCCACCGGACCGACGAGCTCGCCTTCGGCAGCGCCGAACAGGGCCTGTTCGAAAGCCGGAACCATCATGCCCTTGCGCACCCAGCCCAGGTCACCGCCCTTTTCGCGCGAACCCGGATCGTCGGATTCGCGCTTCGCGAGTTCCGCGAAATCGGCACCATCACGCAACTGGGCGAGGACGGACTCGGCCTCGGCCCGCGCGGCTTGAGCATCGGCGCCGAAATTGATCAGCACGTGACTGGCCCTGCGTTCTTCGGCCGTCACGAAACGGGCTTCCTTCTCGGCATCGTAGATCGATCGCAACAGTTCCGGCGCCGGATCCTCGATCGGCGGCAGGCGCTTGCGGTCGAGTTCGACGTAGCGCACCCGCACCCGTTCGGGGGCGCGAAAGCGATCACGGTTGGCATCGAAGTATTCGGCGATCTGAGCCTCATCCGGCTCGATCCGTGACTTGAACGCATCCGCGCCGATGCTGGCCACCGCCACATCGCGAGTCTGCTTGTGCAGTCGGAATGCCGTCCACGCGTTCTGCTCGGTGGCAAAGCTGGTGTCCTGCACCGCGCCGCGCAGCTGGTCGATGACCAGTGATTCGCGCAACTGAGCCTCGTAACGGTCCACCGGAAGATTCTGCCGCTGCAGCAGCTCGCGATAGGTTTCGGCGGAAAACCGGCCGTCCTTCTGAAACGCGGGAATGTTGACCAGATAGTCTCGAAGCACCGCATCGCTGGCGCGATAGCCGGACGCGCGAGCGAACTGGCGCAGCGCGGACTCCTGCACCATGTCGTCCAGAGTCAGGCGCCGGAACTGGTTTTCATCGAACAGGTCGGCGCGGAAGTTCTCCCCGAGCAGTGATCGATACTGCTGATAGCGCTGATCGTAGGCGCGGCTGAATTCGTTCTGGGTGATCTTCTGGTCGCCGACCTTGGCCATCACCGGGTCACCGCCACCGGTGTTGAAACTGTCGATGCCCCAAAACGCGAAAGGGATGGCAATCAGGCCGACGACGAACCAAACGAATGGGCCGGTCAGACGATCGCGAATGGACTGGAGCATGGGATCGTTTCGTGTCGCTCAAACGACTGGGGCACCTTGCGGTGCCCCAGTCGTCTATTACTGATAGTGGCGGAGCGGACGGGGCTCGAACCCGCGACCCCCGGCGTGACAGG